>JBBRHB010000113.1:0-10803 GCA_038223355.1 Chloroflexales bacterium | reverse complement strand
GGAATCGGGGAGTTCTGGGTCACAATTAAGCAGCCAGCGCCAGCAGTCACCGCAGCCTGTTGCAGATCGCTTTGATCTCCGACAATCACGATATCGCCTTCGTCAATCGTCTCTTGTGCTGCTGCTACAGTCATCGTCGCTATCAGCACATGATTATTGAGGATGGCAGCACGATCACCGGTGATGAGGGTAGCTTCGAGCGTGCGCTGTAACAACGCGACCGGAAGATTGACCTCAGGCGACAGCTGCAGCTGATCAAGATAGAGATCGGCCAGCGTTTCACGGCGCAAGATACCAATCAAATGCTCGTTCTGATCGACAACCGGTAGTGCACCAACCTCGTGGTCGCGCATTAGTAAACCGGCTTCACGGATCGTTTGCTCAGGATGCAAGCTGGGCGTATGCGTCTCCATGACCTCCGCAACCCGCAGGTATACGTCGGTGATAGGACGCGGGGGATCAAGCTTGAGGTGCTGCAACAGCCAAGTGGTTTCAGGAGCTAAATCGTCAAGATAGCAGGCGATGGCGGTCTCGCCGGTCTGCCATTGATAGAAAGCAGCGTAGGCCAGCGCCGAGCAGACTGCATCAGTATCGGGATTGCGATGACCGACGACAAGGACGGTCTGATCAGTGGTTTCGGTGGGGCTCGTACTCATATAACGTCATTCTTGATCCGAAGGGGAGGCCCGTCAAGCAGATACGCAGGCGGCGACATGGAGTACACTAGCGCTCAAGCAGGTCAACGCTTGTTTGGAGTAGATGATGGAGCCACACGTTTCCGCTGAGACGATAGACAGCATGAAGGCGTATTACCGGGCGCGAGCTGCGGAGTACGACGAATGGTGGTACAGGAGGGGAAGGTATGATCGCGGCATTGAGGCAAATGCGCGCTGGTTTGCTGAAGCAAACGAGGTCTACGGCGCGCTTGACGCGCTAGCACTTGAAGGCGATATTCTGGAACTGGCACCAGGGACCGGGATCTGGACCGAGCGACTCGTGGGAAGGGCCGATACGATGACTGCGGTTGATGCATCGCCGGAGATGGTGGAACTCAACCGCGCGAAGGTGGCGAGCAAGAAGGTTGCGTATGTGCTCGCCGATCTCTTCACTTGGCAACCGGACCACACATATGATGCGGTCTGCTTCGGCTTTTGGCTGTCACATGTACCAAGCGAACGGCTCGACGCGTTTTTGCAGATGGTCGCCGCAGCACTCAACGTTGGGGGACGGGTCTTTTTTGTGGATGGTCGCCGGGAGCCAACGAGTACGGCAGCCGATCACCAACTACCGGCAGTAGACGCACAAGTGATGACGCGCCGGCTCAATGATGGGCGCAGCTATGATATTGTGAAGCGGTTTTATGAGCCGGCGACCCTTGTGGAGCGGTGTGCTGCCGTTGGCCTAGAGGTCGTGGTGCAGGAAACAGCAACCTATTTCATATATGGGATTGGGAGGCGAGGAGAGTAATGTCTTTACCCAGCTAGTTGCCCTCCGAGTGCCAAAGGGACTTCGGGGACTTTCATGATCGAAAAACACTCCGACAATACCCTCAGCCGCAAAGGTGATCGCCCCTTCTTTGCCCTGCATATCATCAATCACGAAGGTTGATCCGTCCCACGTACAACTCTCCGGTCCATTCGCCCACGACACGATCCAGATGGCATGCGCAATTGTGGTCAGGATGGCATACGTCCAGAGTTGGGTGCGGGTTGGGAACTCAGCCAACTGCTGCAGGCTCTTGGCCACTTCTCTCGAAAATTCCTATCGCCAGGTCTAGGCAGCAGCTTTCGGAGCAAGAGAAACGGTATAACCGAGTTGCTCCAGCCGCCGGATATGGTGTCGCTCGATGCGGCTCGCATCCAGCTTGTCGAAGTAGTCGTCACCTAAGTCGGCATACGGCTTCTTGTCACGCACCATGTAATAGATGATCCGGAGCACGCTATGTGCTACTGCTACGAGTGCTTTGTGCCGACCGCGTCGGCGTGCAATCCGATGGAATTGAGCGTGGAGGTAACTGCCCCGCGTCCTTGCAATCGAACAGGCCACTTCCCCCAACACCGCTTTCAGCCACGGATTACCGCCTGTTGGTTTGCTACTCCCCCGGTGCCCCGCACTTTGATGGTTCCCCGGACAGACCCCGGCCCAGGAAGCAAGGTGTTTGGCGGATGCAAAGCGCTGCATGTCCACCCCAATTTCTGAGAGGATGGTCGTGGCGGCCACCGCGCCTACGCCTGGAATCGTCTGCAACAGCGTGACTTCGGGCACAATATTGGCGTGGAGGCGTGTGGCAGATGCAGAGCGCAGGGATGGTTGGGCGCTCCCCAGTTCAGTCACCACCTCATCTGCTGGTGTTTCGGCACTCTCTGACGGTTCCTCACGCTCAGGCGCAGCAGTTTGCACGTGGTCAATCTCTCCTTGCAACTGCACGATCACGCTATTGAGATAATCGATATGGCCCAAGATTTGCGCGAGTAACACGCGATGATGCGATTGAACCCGACCATCCAGCGCTTGGCGTAAGGCTGGCAGTTTCTTGCGTAAGCTGCGCCGTGCTAAATCAGCTAATGCTTCCGCATCGGCTTCGCCATCAATCATCGCCGCCAACATATCGCGTCCACTCATGCCCATGACATCCGTGGCCACCACAGCAAGCTTGATATTGGCTGATTCCAGCACTTTGTGGAGCCGATTGACTTCCTGGGTGCGTTGTTGGACGAGGGTTTTCCGGTAGCGGACCAACTCGCGCAGCGCACGGATCGGAGCGGGCGGGATAAAGCTGGCTTGCAGCAAGCCATGTCGTAACAAGTCGGCCAGCCACTCGCTATCTTGCACGTCTGTTTTGTGACCAGGGATGTGCTTCATGTGCTGCGGATTCACGACGATCACGGTCCGATCGTCATCCTCGAGCACATTGAAGACCGGCCACCAATAGACGCCCGTTGATTCGAGCGCCACATGGGTGACCTGGAGGCTGTGGAGCCAATCGCTGAGCGCGAGTAAATCGGCGGTCATGGTACTAAACGTCCGCACCGTCCGCTGCACGCGGCCATCCGGCGACGTGAGTAAGATGCAGGCGACCACGGTCTTTTTGTGGACGTCCAGACCACAACAGCGTGAATACACGACTTGCATAGGGATGCTCCTTTCGCGAACGGTCGTGGCGGGAGTGAATGACAGCTACAAGTTTCTCTCGCGTGCTCGTCCGGTGGGACGGCGACATGGATGTCTCCTGGGCACTCCCGAGTCAGCTTTGCGACGGGCTCACTGCACCGTGTGGCGTTCGACATGGCTCACACGACCGTGAGTGGATTGTCGCATCATTTTCATCCGGTTGTCTGTCCCCTGGACATATAAGCTTTCCGTGAATCGGCGGAACAGTAGGGATGTCACATCGTGACCGAGCCAAAAGACCATTCGTTTTACGGCTCTGGCAGCTAGATTTGGAACGATTGATGTCGGGTTCTTGGGACAAACACATCCTGATCACGTAGATTGGCGAAGAGCCAGGATGTCTCGGCTCGGTACATAGCAGGAGGCGAGTGGGGTTAAATCACCTGCGCGAAGCGCTTCGTTCACCGGTATGGTAAGCGTACCTGCTGGCCTGGCGCAGCGTGAGGTTGTGTGAGGCGAACGAGGCATTAGCTAATATTCTCCTCACGAGCAACTCGACCCGTGCACATGGCTCTCATGTGCGACGATGCCGACTGGACGGAGGCACAGCAATAGGTTTTGTGCAGTCAGAATGCACCGTGCCAGCGAGGCGGTGATGGAGTGTTGTTATCATGGTGCCACACTTGATGCTCAATGGTAGATTTGTACCTATACCCGCAGCACGTTGTGTGCTTTTCACGCGAGGGACTATGATACGAACATTTATCCGTCACCACCAGCGCTGGCTCTTGCTATGCCTGGCTGCCACTATTGCCTTTATCGCCGGTTCCACCTATGGTGTCTTCGCTGCCTCGACCACCTTCTATGCCTGCTTGACTGGTACTGGAACGCTCACCAAGGTCAACACAACTGGCCCTAAAGCATGCGGGGCAGCGACCGCCGTTCAGTGGAATCAGGTGGGACCACAAGGGCCCGCTGGACCTCAAGGCCCGATTGGACCGCAAGGGCCACAAGGACCGGGCATTGACCTACACGGCATCAACCTAAACGGCTCCATAATGAGCTACAGTAGCTTGGACTATGCTGAACTAACCGGCGCTAACTTTTCCAATACCAACCTCAACTTTGCCACCTTTACCAAAGCCGACCTATCCAATGCCACTATGAATAATGTTAGCCTGTCCCATGCCGGGATGATAGGCACGAACCTGACTAATGCTTCCTTAGGTAGCGCCACCATGAACAGTGTCACGTTGACAAAAGCCGATCTGACCAATGCTAACCTAACCAATGCAGATCTGACTTTTGCCAATGTATCCTTCACCAACCTACAGGCGCTAATCTAACTGGTGCCACTTTGAGTGCTGCTGCTGGAGGAACCACCGCTAATGTCTCCGGAGTTATCTGGAGCAATACCTTCTGTCCCGATAGTACGAACAGCAATAATGATGGGGGAACTTGCATCGGTCACGGCTTCTAATAGATCTTACGGCAATCCCTCACGTGCGCGTTCGGGACACCCGGGTGCAGGAAGGGAGGGTTTCTTCGGCTCCTCGTCAGAGGCGGCTTGCTGGTGCGCCGGCCAACCGCAGGAGAACGGTACTATCTATATAGCATTCACCTCGTGCGTCTTTATGCTCCGCCAGGCCAGCAGCTACGCTATCACTTAGGTCAAGGGCGCAAGCGGCCTGCTGCGGCAGGCAAACCCTTGACCGTCGTGATGCGATCTGCTTGTGGCCTGGCTCCGCTCCTACCTCATAGGGAGCACCGTGTGTGGTGTGCGGTGGTGTGGTGTGTATGGGCAGGGCGGCAGAGGATGCCCGCTCCGCATGGCTCGCTCCCACCCGACACGAACGCGACATGCGGCCCCATTGGCACCGTCATGCGTTGACGGCGCTCCCGAGCAGTTTTTGGAGCCAGAGCTTTGTGTGGCCACGCGGATAGCCATCGACCCGCCCGACGAGCGTGTACCCGAATTTGGTGTAGAAGCCGGGTGCTTGAAAGCTGTGGGTCTCGAGGGTGATCAGGTGGCAGTCACGGGCGATGGCCTCGTGCTCGGCTGCCTGCAACAGTCGTGCGCCATGCCCTTGGCCGCGGAGCGATTCGAGGACCCAGAGCGTGTGGATGTAACAACAACCGCCCCAGGTCCAGCCTGCTATTCCCGCTATGATCGTGCCACGCGTATCCCGCACGAAGCTCGCAAACTCACCCTCAAACGGAATGCCGGTGGAGGCAATGTTGAACTCGTTGATGCGCTCGTCAAGGAAGGCGAGATCGGCAGGGTTCGGTGCAGTTTCGATGCGCAGCGGCTGGTTGTCCATGGAGTGCGCGCTCCTCGTGCTACGTGTCATCATCCTACCGCGTCAGCCCGCCTTTGCCAAGAGCCGATGCCGTTCCCGCCAGTTCGTCGTCTCTCTCGTAGGAACCACACGGGGATGCTTCCGCTTCGGTTAGCTTGGAAGCCGGAGCGGGATGAGCCAGTCGACGTCCAGCCCGAGTCCACGCTCCACATTGTAGCTCACTCGCCCAGTCGCCAGCAGCACGGTGCCAGTATGTAAGGCCGCCGTCGCACTCGCCAGCACGGCTTCCCCCACCGTCAGTTCCAGCGTCCCACTCGGGTCACACAGCGACCCGAAGGCCATCAACGAGCCTTGTGTTGTCCGAATGGTCCGATGCGCCACGACCACCCCCGCCACGGTGACCTGCTGATGCACGAAGTCTCCTAGCTGCTCCGCCAGGACGACATCGTGCTCCGACAGCACCGTCTGGTACAGCATCAGGGGATGTGCAGCACTTACCGGAAAGCCCAGCACCGCATTTTCTTCCTGCACTCGCTCACGCAGCGGCTCCCGCGCCACGTCGACCCGTGGCGCCTCCTCCATTTCGCCGAACAACGAGTTCTGATCACGCTGCCCCGGCGTGGCCAACCGCAGCTCCCAGCGCGCCTGCCGCCGGTCGGGGATAAACTCGTCCAGCGCTCCCGACCCGAGCAACTGCTGGAGCTCCCGCTCGCGCAGTGACACCCGTGCGCGGAGGTCCGGCAGGCTGGCGAAGGGCCGGCGCTGCGCTTCGGTGTGGATGCACTGGAGCGCTTCCTCGCTGATAGTTCCGCTTAGCAGCACCAGTCCGCCCTGGATTGCCTGGCCATCGGGCCGGGAGTGCCAGGGTCCATTCACGCTGGGACCGTGCAGGGTCAAGCCTTTGCGCCGCGCTTCGGTGGCGTACACCAGGATCGGATACATCCCGCCGTCCTCGGTGCCCAGGTTGTCGAGTGCTGCCGCATAGAAATGCGCCGGATAGGAGACCTGCAGCCGCGCCAGCCGCCAGCCGAGATGCGCCATCGCCACGGCATGGCCGCGCAGATACGTATAGCGCTCCATGTAGGTAAACCAGTACAGCATGGTATCGATTTCGCCGTCCGTCCAGCCGTTGTCAAGGCCGGTGGCACGGAACTGATTAAGCAGCGGACCCGTGGTTGCTCCCCTCCCCAGCACTTTGCGCAAGCGCTCCGCATCCGCGAAGGAGAACCCCACTGCGTGCGCCAGCCGCAGCAGATCTTCATCAAAGATCAATGCGCCTTTACTGGGTGCTAGCACGCGCGTGATCACCGCCTGATGCTCGGGCGAGAAGAGCTCCCAGCCGGCCAGTTTCGCCGGACCCCCATGAATGGCGGCCAGCAACCGCTCGCGCGTCGTGGATGCGCCCGGCCGGAGGGCTCCCAGACAGAGGGCGATATCAGCTTCCGTCGTCGTCTTGAGTGAGCGGAGCAATAAACGGCACGCCGGCGACTGCAGAAACGGGATCGCGAGCGTGTCAGCGTGTTGCAGCAGCTCAGCCGTGCGCGCATCCTCGACCGGCACGTTCCAGAGCTCGGGGACCGGATCATACGTCGCCTGGATCGTCGTCGCCGCTTGCTCGAAGATCGTGAGGCCGTACCAGCTCAAGAAGTCGAATTTCAAGACTTGCAGCGCCTCACAATCATCCTTGTCGGCCAGGATCATTGCACTACCATCGGATGCAGAGCCGACGCCCCAGACGTCACGCACGGGCTCATCGGTCATCACCATGCCGCTCGCATGCTGCATCAGGTGATCCGGCTGTCCTTCCAACGTTGCCGCGGCGTTCACGACCATCTGCTCCTGCCGGTCGAGTGCCGCGCCCTCCTGCACTTTACGGCTGAGGACCGCCAGATCGTGGTCGTCCCAGCCCAGCGCCTGAGCGGCATGACGCAGGGCGCCCTGCTCGCGGAAGGTGACAACCGCAGCCAGATGGGCCACCCGCTCTGGACCAAACATCTCGCGCAGGATCGCGCGCAGCTCCTCCTCGCGACCGGCCGGAATGCCAAAATCCAGGTCCGGCACATCGCCGGCACCACGATGAGTGCCCGCGAAGCGTTCAAACACAAGGCCCTCGCCGACGGCCAGGGGATCGACACTGCTGATGCCGAGCGCGTAGCAGATCAGGCTGCCGGTGCCCGAGCCCTGTAAGATCATGCGCAGCCCGCGTGCCGCTGCCCGTTCGACGAGCTCGGCGCCGTTCAAGAGGAAGGGAGCAACACCTTGCGCGGCAACCTGGTCGATCTCGTGATGCAGGCGAGTCATCAGTTCGGGCGTGAGCTGCCCATAGCGTTGGCGCACGCCGGCGAAGCTGCGCTTCCAGAGGGCGTCGTAGACATCAAGCGCGGGCAAGGAGGCACCGGGAAAGCGCCGGGGACCAAGCAGTTCAACCTGGCAATCGCGCATGACGACGGTGCTGCCGGCTGTCAGATGCTCCAGACCGCTCCACTGGCGCTGCCAGGCCTGGGGTGTCGGCAAGGCATAGCGGTCTGCCGCCGGCGCGGACCACGCCGGCAGGCCGGCATCGTCGCTCCAGAAGGTGGTCGCTTGCCCAATCGCGTGGACCAGGCGATGGCGCGAGCGGTCCTCCGGTAGCAGCATCGACACATCCTGCGTCGCCATGCAGCGTGCTCCCGCACGCTTGGCGAGGTCCAGGAGACGCTGCAAGGTCCGAATGTCTGCATCACTATCGGCGGGCGATTGCTGGCATTCGACCACGAACTGCTCCTCGTGCTCGGCCAGCGCTTGCAGACGCGCCAGCGTCCAGAGTGCCCGCTCATCGCCCTGCGCCAGCGCGTGCCAGAGGCGGCCCTGGCGTCCGCCGCACAGAATATACAGCCCCGCGTGCTCGTCCCGCAGCGCAGCATCGGCCAGGGGGGCTCGACCGTAGGCCTGCAGCGAGACCAGGCGGCAGAGCGAACGGTAGCCGAGCTGGTTACGCGCCAGAATGCGCAGCGGCAGGCCGCCGGCCATCACCAACGTCGCCCCATAGACCACGTGGAGACCGGCCTCATGTGCGGCCTGGGCCAGCCGCACATGCGCCAGCGTGCTCCGGTCAACGACGCCCACGGCCTCCATGGAGTAGCGTTGCGCCGCTCCCACCAGCACTTCTGGAGCGATGGTACTTCGGAGCAACTCGAACTGTGTACGGATCGTCGCGAGGCTGTATGTCATGCGCGCGTGCGCTCGGGCTGCGTGCGCCGGCCCTGAATGGGCGAGCGAATGAGCGGGCCGACGAGGATAGCACCGGTGCCCCAGCGGGTCTTAATCACGTCGAGCGCCCGTTGCAGGTGCCAGGGCCGTGGCTCATCCAGCGTGAGCAGGTCGGCCTGACGTGGGCCAAGATCGGCCGCGAGCACCTCGAGCTGCGCGACGGGAGCCCGCCGCGCGTGGACGAGCTGATCAAAGGCGAGCGTGCTGGCGTGGCCCAGTTCCGTGTCCAGGTCACAGCGCGGCTGCAGCGAGGTCGCACGCCGGCGCTGCAGGCCGTCGCTCCAGGTCATCTGCACGGTGAGCGTGCCCGCGGCCAGCCCTTCGGCCCGCAGCCGGCGTCCGACCCGCTCACTGAGAATGTGCGTCACGGCCCGCAGGGTGATGGGATCGGTGCACGGCCCATCTGCAAAGTGCCAGGTGGCTCGCCAGCGCTCGGGCGCGACACGCTCCGGTCCGGGATCCTGGCCACGCGCCCGCAGGGCGAGGGCCTGGCCGCGACGGCCCCAGAGGCGGTAAAGCACCTCATGAGGGAGGGCACGGAGCTGCTCGACGGTAGAAATCCCCATCATGGCAAGCTCCTGGTTGGTTTTGTCGCCGACGCCGGGGAGGCTGCGGACGGGAAGTGGGTCGAGAAAGGGCTGCTCGGCGCCCGGCAGTACGACGGTATAGCCATGCGCCTGCTCGGCTTGAAGCTGCTCAGCAGCAATGGTGGCGGTGGTCGTGCTATTCCCCATGCCCAGGACGCAGGGCCAGCCGGTCGCGGCTTCGACCGCCGCGTGGAGCTGCTCCGCACGTGCCTCGGCCTGGCGGTAGCGCGAGCCGAGCGCAGAGAGCGTGAGCAGCCAGGTGCCTAAGGATGGAGACGAGATGGTGTTACTCTCGTCCTGAAGCAGCCGCAGGATCTGAGTCTGTGCTCGCTCGATTGCAGCCTGATCGTGAAGCGCAACATGCAGCCCGGGGACACGATCGCGCGCCGTCCAGACGGACATGCCGAGGGTGATCCCGGCTGCCAGTGCGCGTGGGCAGCCGGCGATGACACGGCCGCGGTCGGCCTGGCTGGTCGCGACAACCAGCGGCCTGTTGGGAGACAGCCCGGCAGCATGGCGTGCCACATGCGACGGGAGATGGGGAACCGAGAGACAGGCGATCAGCTGGTTGGTCATGGTTCGTCGGCCTTCTTCGATACGCGAGTTCTGAGCACGGCGGTAGATCCACGCGCCACTCATCGAGACTGAATACGCACAGATGTACTACGTGTAGGATACACCATAGAGCAAGGGGGAGATGCGGCGCAAGCGAGGGCTGGGCAATGGTACGGAGCAGGTTGGAGGCCCGCTCACAGGTGATAGACTGCATGGGGATGCGGTATCTGATGTACGATGCGCTATCGTGAGCCTGTAATGCAGTTGTAAGCGTGGCAGGCCATGTCGGGTTCCTCCCTAGCCCATCGCGGTCGTCGCTGGCGCTGGTGCAGGGTGTATGATGCGAGCATCATGCAGAGCAGGAGGAGTCTGATGGCAGAGGAGATGTACGTCCTGGCCACGTGGCGTGAAGGGTAATCCCTCGACCAGTCGCCTTGGTGGCAGCTGGGGGCATACGCAACGCTCGCCGCAGCGTGTGCGGCTGCGGACGCGAGAGTACCCGAGACGATCTCGTTGCCGTTCGCCAGGGGCAGCGCACCATCGCCACCCGCATTCCTGGTGAAGCATGGCACGTCATCGAGTATCCGTAGCAGGTGACAACGCCGGCATCCTTTTGGCGACGGAAAGTCACGATAGGAGCGATGCAGGTCCCGTCCTATCTGGAGTGTGTTTCCGCCGCGACCGTTGCCCGAACACCTTCACCGCCGCCACGGTGATTCTTAGCCGCTCGCTGGCCACCTTGCCGATGATCTTCTTTGTTCCATTGCTTGTGTTGTGACGATGATGCTGATGCACTGAACGACAGAAGGCGGACAGGAAGGCAGTGTATGGAGCCGATAAATGATCACCATTGTCAATCCTCCCGTGTCTGGTGATTACCCACATCTCGGAGCGGAGCAAAAGCCCCGCCAGCGTGTGGTACAAAGGAGGTATCGAGCAACCTTCACCACAGGAGACGGAGCTATGGACAGTGTACTGATCCACAACGTGCTTGACAAGCT
>JBBRHB010000112.1:0-10863 GCA_038223355.1 Chloroflexales bacterium | reverse complement strand
GGTGCTCTTTAACACTGGCACCGGTCTTAAGTATGCGCATGCCTGGGCCTAAACTCTGCGGTTATGGCGCACGGACGCCGAGGGTCACGATCTGTCCGGGCCGGAGTACGGCACCCGCTGCCGGCTGGTGGCTAACGACGGCATAGGGCGGAAACGTGTCGAAGAGGTTGCCTAGACGATTCCGGCCCTGATAGTCGACGTTGACATAAGGAACGCCCAGTTTCGCGAGGGCTGCCTTGGCCTGGTTTTCACCGAGGCCTACTAGATTCGGCATCTCCACAGCCTGTGGAGATGCCGACGGCAAAGGCGGTGCCGAGCTGGTCGGGGTCACGGGCGAGGTAGAAGGCGTTGTTGATACGACTGTCCGTATCGCGGTTGAAGTGGCAGCCGGTTGGGTTGGTGCGCCACCGGTAGGGGTCCTAGTCGCAGATATGCCGGTCGGCGGCGCATCACTGACCAGGGTTCTGCTCAGTATCGCATCAGTAGGTGTTGGCGTCGAAATGTCAACGGTCGCTGTTGCGGTCGTTGTCCCCAGCGTTGACGTTGGTGTCGACATTGCACCGACCGTCGCAGTTGGCGACGGGCTAGGGGCGGCGGTTGGGCTGAGCTGACCAAGCATTGGTGGGGCAGGTGGTACAGGTGGCAGCTGGGCCGGCAAACGAGCACCAGTTATGAGTACGCCGGTGCCGGGTGTATTGTAATAGCGGGCTAAAATTTGTAGGACTGACTGGCCCGTGCTGGCGAGAACCGCAGACTCGACTTGTCCCATGCAGTCATGGAGGCCACCGCAGGTAACTTCTGTATCCCGGAAATAGGTTGGTAGGAGACCGCCATTGCGTACCAGCAGGGTGCCCCAAGTGCGTTGAATTGCGGCATCGGTACGTGGATCAGCACTCGCGTCGCGAAAATATTGGTCACAGGTGTTGTCAACGACATCAAAGGGGTAGCCCTGGCTACGCCATTTGCGCTGGAGCACAATCGTTGACCAGGCAAACTGTTTGACGGCGATCGCCCCGGCATCCAACGCGGCAGAGGGCCATGATGTGACCCATTCATTAGGCAGGACGTTGCGGAGATAGTCAACAAAGCGCATACGCTCCGTCGGTAGGTCGTGCGCCGGGGTGCTACAGCCGACGGCATACGTTCGACCGATAACAATATACTCGGGCATGCCGGGTAACAATGGCCCGACCTGGAGCGGCGGTAGCGGGCTCGGCGACAACAGGACAGCTTGGGGAGACGGCGTGGGCGTGCCAGGGGCAGGGCTGCTGGTCGCTGTCGCCGTAATCGTAGGGCTGGCAGTAATGCTGCCGATCTGCTCCTGCTGCAAGCGCCGGAGCTCGGCTAAGGCCTCGTCACGACTCAGCGGGACTGTAGCGGTCTCACTGGCGGTACTGTATAGTGGGGGCAGTGGTTGGGGTCCATTTGGGCTTTGGGCGCCCGGAAGGATGATGGTTAGTGCATGCTGCTGCAGGCCGTACTCGATGCGTGCTATCGGCATGGAAGATGGGCGAGCTGGCCGGCCCGCAGCCGGTGCGGGCTGAGCCGGTGGCCGAACGGGCGAAGCGGTCGCTAGCCAGTAGAGCGGGGATAGGTAGGTAGTGACAGCAGGAGAGTCGGGTGTAGATACCGGAGCAGGCGGCATATTGGCATGCCCCACGGTGCCCAGCACAAATGCAAGCGCCAGTCCTAAGAAGACTAGCACAGTAAGCAGGCGTTTCAGGTGAAAAAAAAGTCGTCCCGTACACTACCTCATTGCCCGCTACCCGCGCGGGTGCGTCCGAGATATACCACACAATGTAGGTTGCGCATCAGGCAAGAATTAACGAGCACATTACATCACGGCCGTTCAAAGTATCGTGGGCGATCTATGAGGAGGACATGAACGCATGCCACGTTTGTCTCCCGAGCTGTTCACCTTTGTTGAACAGATGCGCGCTGGACGGCTCGCGACTGCCGATGCCGCTGGGCAACCCCACGTTATCCCCGTCTGTTACGCGTGTGATGGCAGCACGTTTTACATTGCCTTGGACGACAAGCCCAAGCATGTTGCTCCGGAACGGCTCAAGCGCGTCCGCAATATTCTCGAAAATCCGCAGGTCGCGTTGGTGATCGACCGTTACAGCGATAACTGGACTGAATTAGCCTATCTCCTCATTCGCGGCACGGCAGTACTCGTTGCGCCGGCTGACGTTGAACATGGGGGAGCCATTGCGTTGCTGCGCCAGCGCTATGCGCAATACGAGACCATGCCGATCCAGGAGCGCCCGGTGATCGCGATCCGACCCGCATCTGTGGTCAGTTGGGGCTCGCTGCAACTATAGAACCTCCGTCGTTGACCGTTTGCAGCTTGTCATAGTCGGTAACACACCTAGTACTACGAACGTGGCATACTTAGGCATATGAAACGTTTGAGCATAGTTTTGGGCATCCTCGTCGTGCTGTTAGGTACCGGAGGATGGTATTGGGTCCACGCGTCGCCGCCTCCGGTTTATACGCCTACGGGGGCTGGTGATATGTATTTGGGGTTGGGCGACTCATTGGCCGCTGGGTGGAATGCAGAGCCCGGTAAGGGCTATGTGGAGCGTCTGGGGGCACATCTTCAGCAACTCAAGCCGGGCTTGGTTGTACATAATATTGCAGTTCCAGGCGAGACGAGCGTCTCTTTCGACGCACAACAGCTACCAGCAGCTCTGCGCTTGATCAAAGCACAGCAGGCAGCGGGTAAACGCGTGTCACCGATCACCTTGACGATTGGCGGCAATGACGCTCGAAATGCTGAGCGCCGCCCGGATGCCGAGCGCCACCAGGTGATTGATCGGGTTAACAAGAATCTTACCGCTGCACTAGACCAGTTGCTGGCTGCTACGCGTGCTGCGGGTGGTGGGCGTGGGGCAGATATCGTAGTGATGACCTATTACAACCCGTGGGGCGGCGATCCCAAAGATAGCAAATCGCCGGCATACTGGGCTGAAGAGCTTAACAAGGCCATCATTGCTGCCGCAAAGGCACATGGGGTCGCGATTGCTGATGGCTTTACGCCATTCGAGGATGGCAAGGCCTGGACGTTGACGTATATTACTAATGGCGATGTTCATGCTAATAATGCTGGCCACCAGATCCTTGCCGATCAATTCTGGCAAGCCCTCCAATATAAATAGCCTCGGGCTATGAATCAAACGACCCCACTGCCTAGGCGGTGGGGTCGTTGCTTTACGGAATGAGCTACTAGGCGTCGTCGGTTTCCTCAGTTGCCTTGGTCGGATCGTTGATCGTCATACCATCGGGGGTATCGGCCTCTTCGGTCGGCTCTTCGTCTTCAGCCGCAACCAGCGCGAGGTTGATGCTCAATACCGGCTCATCGGGCGGAGCCAATATCTCGACCTTGTCGCCAAGCCGCAGATCAGAGACGTGCAGCGGCGTGTTATATTCCGTGATACCACTGATATCGACCTCGATGTTCTGTGGCATATCGCCCGGCAAGGCCCGCACGTGGATAGTTGGCGTGTTAATGTTGACAATCCCTTCGGCCGTCAACTTGTTTTCGCCAATTGCCACAACGGTGATCGCGGCTGTAATTGGTGTGCGCATGTCTACGACGTGAAAGTCAACATGCAGCCAGACGTTGCTGAGTGGGTGCCGCTGGATCTGGCGAATAAAAGCGTTGAGTACCCCGGTCGGCGTCTGAAGTTCGATCAAACCGTTCTTGCCGGCCCGTTGATAGACTTTGGTGAAGATACGCGCGTCGGTCACGTAGTTTTCTGGGGTGACACCTTTGCCACAAATCGCGACCGGGACAAGCCCTTGCGTCCGCAAATGCTTGACCTTTTTGCCAATAACGGTACGTGGTGCCAACGTTAACTCAAATTTATCCATGTCAGTCTGGCCCCTCCTTGGTGGCTACTGCTGATGCTCGAAAAGCAAGGTAGTATACCATGGCCGGCGGAAGGCAAGGTGATGTCGCTTCTACGCTGCCTCTAATACAATGACCGTCGGTGTCTGCCCGAACAAGCTGATCTCGATCTCGGCAGTACGTTGCAGACCGGTCGACTCGACGAGTTCGGGTGTCCCACTTAGGACAACAATACGCCCGCCCGGTACGAGGACGCGGCGCATTTCGTTTAATACGCGCTGGTAAAAGGTGGCGAGCGTCGCATCCACAACGATCTGGCGTCCCCAGGGTAGATTCGAGACGATGCAATCGACGGACGCATCGGCCAGTGGCAGTGACTGCGCATCCCATTGCTCGATCATCGTTGAAACGCCAGCCGCTTGGGCATTGCCTTGAGCGGCCTGGACTGCTAGCGGATTGTTATCACCGCCCTGGGCGTTTGCACCGGCCAGAGCTGCCTCAATCACAATGGTGCCACCCCCACAGCAGGGGTCTAGTAGACGCAGCCCAGGCTTGACTTGCGCTAATGCTAGAAGGGCAGCGGCCACCGGTGGCTTGAGCGAGCCGGGGATGTGGGTTTGTTTATAGGGCCGTTCGTGGAGGGGTGTCTTGCCGAGCCGCACACCAATCACGGCCTGGTCGTGGTCCAGGAAGAGGCGCACATTGAGATCGGCTTCGGCGTCGTCGCTGCGGTATTCCCAGCCGTGAAAGCTTTCAAGCCCCTCGGCCAACGCCAGCTTGATCTCTTCGGTACTATAGTTGCGTTTGCCGACAAAGCTGGCTGTAACCGAAAATGTGGGTGGTGTCGCGAGCGCACGAAGCTCGGAACATACAGCTGCTGCCGGGCGCAAATCAAGCTCGCTGCCTAGACCCACCAAGGTTGTTAGTGTGCTGCGGGGTCGTCCGATGGCCTGCCAAGTGGTGACATACCCAAACACGTCGTCGACAGTGCGTAGCTGCAGCAGCCCATCCAAGGGCTCCTCACAGTGTGCGAGGACGCGGCGGTAGGCGAGTTCATCAACAGTCACCTGTGGCAGGGCTTGCAGTTCCGCTGCACTGACTCCTTCGAGGCCACGCGCCGTGAGGACGAAGATAGGGCTCACATTCCGCCTGCGGTCTCACTTTTGAGCGAAGCGACCGAAGGTGCCCGCTGGTCTTTGATTACTGCTCCGGCTTCGTTACGAAAGGCATCCTCAAGCCGCTCGCGATGCTTGGGCAACAGCTCAACATTGTGCAACTCGTCACGGCCAATCCAACGATGCTCGTCGGCCTCGTCCGAGGTTTGGAGTGTGCCACCGGTGATCGATGCTTGGAAGACCAGCACAAGCTCATGCTTCTGCGGCTTTGAATAGACGCCGATCAAGCGACCGACACGGCTTTCGAGACCGGTTTCTTCCCGTATTTCACGAGTTAGCCCCTCGGTCACGCTTTCACCGGGCTCGACACCGCCACCGGGGAGGTTGTAAAAGCCGTTATCGGTCCGCCGCGAGATCAATGCTCGTCCCTGGTCATCCATAATTACCGCAAAGGTGCCAATGCGGTGCGTTGGGTCATGCATGGTCATGTGCTCCTCCTTGTGGCAGCAGCTGAACCTGTGGTGAGAACCGTAGAATATCGATCCGTGACCGGCCAACAGTTATCCAGTCACCAGCTTCGAGGCGCTCCTTGCCCAGCGTAGCCTGGAGATCGTCGGCTGTCATGGCCGTGCGGACACCGACGATGCCTAGGCCGATGTCAAGTAACAGTTCAGTATATAAATATTCATAGCTTAGCTTGCCACGCTCCTCTTCCCAACTTGGGATGCGAAGGACGCGCCCAAAGGCTGCCGGTGCCGTGCTGACCTGGCCTGCCGATGGTCGCTCAGGCTCCAGTCCCTGACGCCGCATCTCCGGTGGCTGGAGCGTGATCGTACTTAATAAGAAGACAATGCCGATCGCGCCCTCCTGGCCTACACTGTCCGGATCGATTAAGTGATGACGATCAACAACGCCGATCTCCAGGCCATTTGCTAACTGCCAAAGCAAGAGCGGCAGGTAGCGGCGTCCATCCGGGTGCAGGTTGCCGGGTATATAGCGGATAAAGGTAGCAGGTAAAGCAAGCTGCTCAAGCAGCGGAAAGCGTGGCATACGGTCTCGCAGGATTATGACGCGCCGACGCGCAGTCCTTCGTGGAAGAGCGCGTCGATTTCGGAGCCCTGTACGTAGCGAAAGGCAACGCCGGCAAAGGCGGAGCGGAGTTGGGCGACCTCGGCAGCCAGTGGTTGTTGGGCCGGCCGCTTAACCTTCCATTCGCCGCGGCCCTGTTTGATCAAGGTTTCCTGGCTGGCCTGCACAAGGATCGTTGCCGCCGCACTCCCTGCTATGTCTTGCGCGGCGTGTAACGCCGCGAGCAAGGCGCGGTACAAGTTCGTAAGCTCAGTTTGATCGCGCTGCTCAACGTGTCCTTGCCAGGTTTGTGCGTCAGTCTGCAGGAGCCAGTGTGCAACTCGCCCCGCCGATGTTGATTTCACCGCAATGATCCACGCCCCAGTTGCTTCACTGCCGGCTTCAGCGGCCCGTATCGCGGCCGCAGCGGCATTCGCTGCTGCGTTGGCCGCCTGATCGACCCGTTCATTGCGCGGATCGCCGTTATGCGCTTGCACCCATTGCAGTTCGATCTCGTGGAGCTTCACCGCCGCCTCAAGCTGGCTCCATTGCGCGGCGTTGAACTTGGTCTGCGCCATCGTGCCGCCCTTCAAAATCCGCCGGAGGCCGTTAAGCACATACTCTGAGTCGGTGCGTAAGACGACGTGACAGGGCTGCTTAAGCAGCTGGAGTGCGCCCACGACGGCCGCGACTTCCATGGCATTGTTGGTCGTCTGGCGCGGCTCCTGCCCACTGAGTAAGTGCTCACGGCCATCGCTCGTTTCGAGCAAGGCAGCCCACCCACCCGGACCGGGGTTGCCACGTGCAGAGCCATCGGTTGTAATCGTGACAGTTGGCAATTGCGTAGCCATGTGCTAGGTTGCCCGCGCGTAAATGAGCGCGGCGTTAATGCCACCAAAGCCAAACGAATTTGATAGGACATAATCTACGCGACGTTGGAGCGGATGATCTTTGATGAGCGCCAAGTCGCAAGCCGGATCGATGGTTTCAAGGTTCAGTGTGTAGGGCAACGTTTCGTGCTCGATGGCAAGCAGCGAAATTGCGGCTTCGACTGCACCAGATGCGCCCAGTGCATGTCCATGATAGCCCTTTGTGCCACTGATCGGAATCCGTTGAACCGCCGCTCCCAATGCCTTGCGCAACGCCACCACCTCGGTTGAGTCATTAAGGACTGTCGATGACGCATGCGCGTTAATATAACCGATATCGCTTGGTTTGAGTTGGGCTTCCTCAAGCGCCATCGTGACGGCGCGGGCAGCCTCGCGGCCATCTGGACGAGGTGCCGTCATATGATAGGCGTCGTTCGTCGTGCCGTAGCCGACGATTTCGCCGTAAAGGTGGGCATCGCGGCGCAAAGCATGCTCACGCTCTTCGAGCACCAGAACCGCTGCCGCCTCGCCCATGACAAAGCCATCACGGTCTCGATCAAAGGGGCGACAAGCGTGCGTCGGATCGTCGTTGCGCTTGCTCATGGCCTTAATAATAGCGAACGCTCCATAGGTCAACGGTGCGAGCGGTACCTCGACCGCACCGCCCAGCATTACGTCGGTCTCACCTCGCTTGATCAAACGAAATGCTTCGCCTAGCGCAATTGGTCCCGAGGCGCACGAGTTCGAGTTGCCAATGTTGGGCCCATGGACGCCGAGTAACATCGCAATGTTACATGACGAGGCTCCCCCAAACACCGCCAGGGCTAGTCCAGGGTGAACCGCTCGCACACCGCCTTGGATATACGCGTCATGTTGTGTTTCGGCAAACGCAATGCCGCCCAACGCCGACCCAATGAAGATGCCAACGCGGGTGCTGTCTTCGTGGGTGAAATCGAGTCGTGCATCGGCAACGGCCATTTGCGAGGCGACCAGCGAGAATTGGGCAAAGCGGTCGAGCCGGCGTGACTGCTTCGCGTCCATATAATCCTGTGGATCAAAGTCATTAATCTGGGCTGCCATATGGGAGCGAAACGGGGTCGGGTCGAAGCGCGTGATCGTTTGAATCCCGGTCTTGCCGGCACTGAGGCCTTCCCATAAGCCGGTCGCACCGTGTCCAATTGAGGTGAGCACCCCTATCCCGGTGACCACAACGCGCTTTGCCTTCATCTTGTCCTCATTTCTATCACAACCAGTGTACCGTGTTTTGCTAGAGCGGCAACGACGCTTAAGGTCGTTCGGCAATAAATATCTTGCCGCTGTCGATTTCGACGAAGGCAAGTTGCTTACCGTCCGGCGACCAGGTAGGGGATACAAAGAGTTGCTCAGGGTTCGCATGCGTAAGCCGTAAGCGGGGTCCGTGTCCTTGCCAATCAACGACGTGAATATCGCGCGTCGTATAGTCCTCGCCCGCACTGCTGCCGGCAAAGGCGATTGTCTGGCCGTCAGGGGACCAAGCCGGGGTCTCGCCCGGTCCGAGATCATAGCGCCGACCGGTAGTCAGGGACACGGTCCCTATGCGTCCATCGATATTGCTGAGCGCGAGCCGCGTCCCGTCCGGCGACCATTGTGGTAACCACCAGCCTTCACCAGAGTTAGACATGCTGCGTCGCGGACCGCCGGTCGGCTGGGCAATGACAACCGAAACGGCTTCGAGGCTGTCGACAAGTGGTGTCCACGCTAATTGCGGCTGCGGCCCCGAACTCAGCGCCGTCGCCAGCGCGGCCTCGGATTGAAAGGCTGTGCTCGCCGCTCCGATCTGCACCATGAGCTGCCCGCCGCTACTATACACTGCAAGGTCGCCTGCCAATGCTGGTACACTGAGCGGTTGGCTGCTCACGACCAAAGGCGGGGTTTCAAAACTCATGCTGCATAAAGAGAAGCGATCAAGCCGGTCGTGCCGATCGATGATACGCTGGACGAGTAAACTACCGGCTCCGATCTGCCCATTACCACATGGTTTGGCGGCCACGTCCCACACCGGATCGAGCACAAAAGTATCAGTAACGACATGGATGACCTGCGCGCTCTTGTTGGCGACCACGTCGAGGCCGGGACCATCTTGTGGAGTCGCCGCAAGCCAGTCACCGGATGGTGCCCATACGACGCTTTTATATTTGTGCTTGCCGTCTGTAAGTGCACGAATATGTGAGGGCGCGCGTTCGATGATGGCGCGGTTTTGAAGCGTTTGGAAGGCGAGCAGGGGCACCGGCACGGGTGACGCTGTCGCTGTCGCAGGCACGGTTGTGGCATATCGTACGGTCGTCGCACGGGGCACTGTCGTATTGCTGGCCCGCAACTGCACGATGGCCGTGGGCACGGGCATTGGGCTGGGCGTTGATAGGTGGGGCAGTACTGTGGCCACAGTCATCGCAGGTCCCTGTGTCCCTTGTTGGCAGCCGGTGATCAGCATGCCAAGACAGCCCATCGATAGCAGCACCAAGCGCGTCATGGTCGTACTGCAGTTCCGAGCATGCATAACGCGTTTCCTTGCTGCTGTCATAGACGATTGCCAAACAATGCACGGAAGCGTATCATAACGTGAATATGCTGACACCGCCAAGCGCAGGGCTGAACGCGAACGGCGAGGAAGGATCGTACCCGTGCGATATTATATGCTTTTGAGCCTCTTGATCCTGCTGGTTGCCTGTGGCAACGGAGCAATGACGACCGTCGCGCCCGCCGTTGCCATCCAACCGCCGCCCATCGCACCGGTGACGCCGACTGTCGTTGGATCTCCCGCTCACCCAGCATTGCCCATCATGTATTTCGTAGACTCGCCGCATTGAAGCTCGTGCAAATACATGCGTCCCATCGTGAATGGGCTTGAACAACGGTACGCCGGACGGCTAAAAGTGATCAATGTTACTTTCGCCGATCCCCGCATGCGCAGCGTCGTGGAACAATATGGTGCGACAGTACATCCGGCGCTGGTGTTTCTCCAGGCCAGCGGGCAGATGGATGACATCATTTTGGGCGAAGCCGACGAAGCGCACATTGTGAAAGCCGTGGATCACCTCTTGGCCACGCCCTAAGGAGAGCAAGCAACAGTTGTCCGTGGTTATGCTCCGCGTGGCAAGGCCACTTCAGTGTTGCTGGAACTGCGCCGGGGAGCCGGCACAGGTTGCTTGGCGCGGCGCGATACTGCTGAAGCCTGCCAGATTGTATAGCTCATTACGCCCCATAGGATGACTAGGCCGTAGCACTTATAGGATAGCGCTAGCGCCGGCAAGCCCGGATTGCGTGTGCCACTGAAGAAGCTCCACTGATTACCATAGGCAATTACCCCGAAGGCAATCGCGATCAGGATGGCTTTCCCACGAGTAAAGGGGCGATCGGCGGCGTGCCAGGCTAATGCTACGAAGGCGAGGATCGTAATCGTTTGGTAGTGCATCCAGGCCGCCGGAATGACCATGACCATGACAACGGTGAAGATACTCAGTTGGACCGCGAAGCTGCTTGAACGCCGGTCGAAATTGAGCATAGCCAACAGCAGCGATGTGCCGGCGACCAGCGCGAAGATGCCGTAGGTCAGTAGGTCGAGCGTGCGGTCATGAATAGGATCGGTTCGCATCGTCCCTGTCAGTAGGCGGCTTAAGAAGCCGTTAATCGTTTGGTTTTCGACCCAGCTGGTGCCACCTCCGATGTTCGGCAAAACCTGCGTGACATACGAAACATGGCTCTGCCAACCCATGACCCCAATGGCAATCGCATTGAGCAGTACCAGCCACGCGATAGTCCACGCGAAGGCTTTCCATTCTCGTCGAACGAACAAAACCCCGAGTAGCAGGGCAGGATACAGTTTGAAGAGTGTACCCAGTGCAATTGCGATCCCGGATAACCACGCGCGCTGGCTGCGAAGGGCGAGGAGTGCGAGCGTCAGAAGAAGTAGCAGGGCAAT
>JBBRHB010000111.1:0-10939 GCA_038223355.1 Chloroflexales bacterium | reverse complement strand
TGGCCGGTGACAAATTGGACCTAGCGCGTGAAGGCGCGGCGCAAGCGTTCAGCGCTTTAGATGACACCGACCAGATCGGTGTTATCCAGTTCGATACCACCGCCGAGTGGGTTGTTCCACTCCAGAAGCGTCCCCCTGCCGACGGCTTCCTCAGGGCACTTCAAGGAATCGGCGTTGGGGGTGGCACCGATCTACGGCCCGGCTTGGTCATGGCTGCCGATGCTTTAGAAAAAACTCAGGCACGCATTAAACACGTCGTCCTGCTGACCGATGGACAAGCCGATCTTAACTACGATGATGTCGTGGCGCGGCTCAAAGGTGACGGTATTACGCTTTCGGCGGTCGGCGTCGGCACTGATTATGATCCGCACCTCAAAGACATCGCGCCGGTGACCGGCGGCCGTTTCTACGAAGCACGCGATTTCGCGGATATTCCAGCACTCTTCTTCGATGAGACACTGCGTGTCTCGCGGCGGGGCATCGTTGAGCACGACTTCACGCCCACATTAAGCTTCCCGACTGCCGCGCTACGCGACATTACCACAGTTCCGCCGCTGCATGGTTATAACGCTGTGACTCCGAAGGCCACGGCAAAGGTCGTACTCCAATCCGACGAAAACGATCCGATTCTGGCACAGTGGCAATACGGTCTGGGTCGAGCCGCAGCCTGGACTTCGGACCTGCGTGGCCAATGGGGTCGTGACTGGGTCACCTGGCCTGCCTTCGGTCGCTTCGTTGACCAACTCGTGGGCTCGCTTCTCCCCGTACCGGCACCCACTGGCTGGGAGGCCTCTACAAGTGTCGAAGGGACGGCCTTGGTGCTCAACCTGCGCGCCGACGGGCTCGATACTATGCCTCGTACCGGCCTCCATCCAACCGGTCGCTTGATCGCCCCCGATGGACGCATGATAGAAGTGCCCTTGTCTGAGGTTACGCCCGGCCGCTATCGCGCCACTATGGCCCTTCCCGACGCCGGGGTCTATCAGGCACAGGTTGTGGCGCTGAGCCCAGATGGCCCGATCGAGGGACTGGCCCAAACGGGAGCCGTCGTCCCACCTTCCGCCGAATACTTGCAGCGCGACGGCAACCTTGGCCTGCTTCAAGCCCTGGCACAAACGACAGGTGGCCACTTCGAGCCGCAGCCGGACCAAGTCTGGACTTTACCATCCGCTACAACCACACGGACTGCCCCCATCACCTGGCCACTGTTGTGGCTGGCTATCTTCCTGTGGCCGCTCGATATCGCGTTGCGCCGCTTGCTCCTACCACCGCCGGCGAGTCTCAAAGCATGGCTGGTACATCGTCGCGCGCCGGCCCCTGCCCTCGCCGATGAACACGCCTGGCTGCGTGCCGCTCTCCGGCGCAAGCAGACTGATCCCAGTCCATCGCCCGCTACTCCCGTGCCGTCGCCACCGCCCGTACTATCTACTACCTCAACCGGCACGCCCCAATTTGACTGGCGCTCAGCACGCCGCACCCGCGTTGAGCGTCCACAGGACCGTGACCAACAATAGTGCTCACAACATCACCTGGCAGCGGATCCAAGCATAAACGTACTTCGTAGTTATTAGTGAACGGTCCAAGCGCAGCATCAGGGACCATTGCCAGTCCCGAAGCTACACGCTACACTGTGCTCGAACAGAAACTTAAGGAGTATCGGACAATGTATCAATCCTCAACGATCAGCCAGGCGGAAGTGCGTGATCGCACCTTGCTCCAACAGGTGTATGCCTGGATGGCCGGTGGCCTCGGCGTCACCGGGTTGGTCGCCCTGTGGGCCTATGTCTCAGGATTTTTGGAAACGGTGCTGCTCCAAAACAGCGGCATCATGTTTGGCCTCATTATCGCCGAGCTAGCACTCGTCATCGGGCTTAGCTGGACGATCCGCCGGATGTCGGTTGGCGTCGCGACCGCTGCCTTTTTAGCCTATGCCGTACTCAACGGGCTTACTCTCTCGGTCATCTTTTTGGCCTATACCGCAGGCTCGATTGCGTCGACCTTTTTCGTAACCGCCGCGACCTTTGGTGCCATGAGCATCTATGGTTATACTACCAAGCGTGACCTGACGAAGATGGGCAGCCTGCTGATCATGGCCTTGATCGGCTTCTTGCTGGCCTCCGTCGTTAACATCTTCCTCCACAGTACGGCGTTGTACTGGATCATCACCTATGCCGGTGTCACGATCTTCATCGGCCTGACTGCCTACGACACCCAGAAGATCAAGCGACTCAGCGCCACTGTTGACGGTCGTGATACATCGACTTTCCGCAAAATGGTGATCCTGTGCGCATTGACGCTCTACCTCGACTTCATTAACCTGTTCCTGCTCTTGCTACGCATTATGGGCCGCCGGCGCTAGTCAGCAGTCTCATGCGGAACGCGCCTCTATCCTCTTACGGATAGAGGCGCGTTATGTTGCCGGGAGTAAAGCGTGTCTGAGCAAGCGTTAACTTTGGATGATGCGCCCTTGGAGCGGCTGATGCTCAGTCGGTCCGAAGGATACATTTTCTTTCCGCTCGATGACCACGCTGTCTGCTGTGAAACGACAGGTGATTGTGATGCAGAACGGCGTCTCATAGAGGTAGAGCTTCATGACAAACGTGTGGTCATCGGCCCATGCACCACGCCCTGCGGTAGGGCGCGTTTCTTCCCTGATCAGGGTCGTTGATCCCTTGCGCCACGCATCACTACCGCATATAAGTCGCTCTTCGCCGCGATCACTGCGGAGTGTGAAAACCGTCTCATCACTTGCGAAGTCGAAACCAACCGTTTCAACGTGATCGTCATTCGGCGCGACGCGATAGCGCTTGCCCGACACCGCAGCCGCCATGGGCGAAGAGCGTTGACCCTCTGGCCCAGGCAGCACCAGGCTCGTGAGTTTCTCATTGAGTTCGGGCCGTGCGGACGGGTTTGGCGGTAGCGGTGCCGATCCCATGGCCGGCAGGAGATGCTCCCATACCAGGTTGAGCACTGCCTGCATGTTTTCGAGCCCACTCGTTATCGCCAACACAACATCCTGCTCCGGCATCACGATGCAATACTGACCGAACGCGCCATCCCCCCGGTAGGCCCCGTGCCGGCAACGCCAAAACTGGTAGCCATAGCCCTGTGCCCAATCACTCTCGGGGTCGTTCCCATTAGAAATGTGTGCGGCAGTGGCTGCGGTCACCCATGCGTCGGGCACGATGCGCTGGCCCTCCCACATACCCTTTTGTAAGTACAGCTGACCAAAGCAGGCAATATCTTCGGTCTTGGCTGCCATGCCCCAGCCGCCTGTATTAATACCCTGTGGATTCGCCTCCCACGTCGCATCTTCGACGCCGAGTGGTTCCAGCAAACGGGGCCGGAGGTATTCCAGCAGGGTCAGGCCCGTCAATCGCTGCACAATCGCTGACAACATAAAGGTCGCACCACTGTTATACAGGAAGTGCGTGCCCGGCTCATACTCGACCGGGCGTGCCAGGAAGGCTTTCACCCAGTTTCCATCCTGCTGCGCGCGCAGATAGGCCGTAGTATCCTCGGCATGCCCCGTCGACATCGACAGCAAATGGCGCACGCGCATCGCTGCCAACTTTGGGCTGACCTCCGCCGGCACATCTTCGGGGAACAAGGAGACGACCGTTTGATCCAGCGTGAGCTGACCTGCCTCAACGACGAGGCCGATTGCAGTCGAGGTAAAGCTTTTGCTTAACGAGAACAGCATGTGCGGCAAATCCGGTCCATAGGGTGACCACCAGCCTTCGGCAATGACCTGGCCATGCCGCAGCAGCATGAAACTATGGAGGTCATGAATAGTCTGCTGGGCTGCGTCGACAAACGCGTGAATGGCCGGCGTTGCGATGCCCTGCGCCTCAGGGGTGCTGCGGGCAAGTTGATGTTTTTGAATCATAGGTAGAAACTCCGCTGTATCGACTGTGACCACGGCGACATTTTGTCTAGGCTCGACATCCTAGATTATTGCCGGGCAGCTGTCAATTATGCCGAGGAACAAACATTGCAGGTTGTTCTATATATAGAGAAGGCGGTGAACCATGGAATATCGACACCTAGGGCGCACCGGGCTACGCGTTAGCCCCTTATGTCTGGGCACGATGAACTTCGGACCCGAAACCAGCGAGGCCGATAGCTTCGCGATTATGGACCAGGCGCTGGAGCTCGGCATCAACTTTTTTGATACAGCCGACGTGTATGGGTGGAAATTGGGCGAAGGCGTGACCGAGCAAATTATCGGACGGTGGCTGGCGCAGGGGAATGGCCGGCGTGAACGGGTGGTTTTGGCGACCAAAGTCTATAACGAGATGGGCAAATGGCCTAATCAGGGCAAACTCTCGGCTTACCATATCCGACAAGCGTGCGAGGCAAGCCTACGGCGGCTCCAGACCGACCATATCGACCTGTACCAGATGCACCACATTGATCGAGCTACCCCCTGGGAGGAGATTTGGCAGGCAATGGAGCAACTGGTGCACGAAGGCAAAGTGCTCTACGTTGGCAGCAGTAATTTCGCCGGTTGGAACATTGTGCAGGCCAACTGCATGGCACAACAGCGGCACTTTATGGGACTGGTGGCCGAACAAAGTCTGTACAACCTCAACGCGCGTACCATTGAATTGGAAGTGTTGCCGGCGTGCCAGGCCTTTGGTTTGGGCGTGATTCCGTGGAGTCCCTTAGGCGGCGGGCTGTTAGGCGGCGTGCTGGAAAAGGCGGCGGCCGGACGGCGAGCTTCGGCCGATACGCAAAAGAACATTGAGAAGCACCGGCCGAAACTGGAAGCTTATGAAGGCTTTTGTCGCGAGATCGGCGAGCAACCGGCGGACGTGGCCCTGGCGTGGTTGCTGCATAATCCGGTGGTCACGGCACCGATTATCGGCCCGCGCACCGCAGAGCAACTGAACAGTTCATTGCGTGCGCTTGAGGTCAAACTTTCGGAAGAGCAGTTAGCGAAGCTCGACGGGATCTTCCCAGGACCGGGAGGCCAAGCACCCGAGGCCTACGCTTGGTAGGCGTTTGAAGTGCCTTCACCTGGCCTCCATGCTCCATGGGCCTTGGGAGCGAGGTGAAGGCAGCGGAGCCTATGGTCCTTCCGCAGGGCTCCTACACTTCAAGTAAGCGCTTTAACTCCTGCGGGTTGAACCCAACGATGGCATGTTCATTGATCATCGTCACCGGCGTAGCACGATAGCCGCCGTCTACGAGTTCTTGCAGCGCGGCGGGATCCTTGCGAATGTTCCGTTCAGTATAGGTATAGCCGTGCTCATGAAGCCAAAACTTGACTTCGTTGCAGGGTGCTCAGCCCGGTTGGCTATAGACGACGATCTGCTTATCCATTGCTGTTCCTCCTCAAAGTTCAATACGCACATGATACAGGCAAAGGACAGCACTGATTGCGCATCATTAGACACGGGCCGGCAATAAGCCGCCCCGTGTCGTTTGCCTTTCATGAAGGTTAAGCCGATCAGCAGATACGAGGCAGCGGGTCGCCGACCAGCATATCAAGGACGCGAGTACCACCGATGTCGGTCCGCAGAAACACCATACCGGCCGGGTCCGCGCGCACCTCGCCGATGATCTCGGCCTCGCGGCCAAGTGGATGCGCGCGAAAAACGAGGAGTGCTTGATCTGCAACCTCGGGAGCAACGATTGCAACCACCTTGCCTTCATTAGCAATCGTGAGCGGGTCGAGACCAAGGAGTTCGCAGGCACCACGCACGGCCGCACGTACAGGAATCGCGTGCTCATCGAGCGCAATTGATACCTCCGACGCCAGCGCAACCTCATTCAACAATGTCGCCACGCCACCGCGGGTCGGGTCTTTGAGACAGTGGACGCCGTCGCCCACTGCGCCGAGCAGCGCCGCCACCAGCCCATAGAGCGGGGCAGTATCGCTTTCTGTATCGGTTTCAATGTCGAGTGCCTCGCGCGCAAGCAAGATCGCGATGCCGTGGTCACCAACAGGCCCGCTCAGTAGGACCTTATCTCCGGGCCGGGCATGAGCCTGGCCTAGGGGTGCGACACTTTGGACGCGCCCGATGCCAGCCGTATTAATGAACAGGCCGTCAGCCTTGCCACGCTCAACGACTTTGGTGTCACCGGTCACGATCATCACGCCCGCATCGGCGGCCGCAGTAGCCATGGAGGTCACGATCCGCCGTAAGTCAGCGATCGGAAAGCCCTCTTCGAGGATAAAGCCGGCCGAAAGATACAAGGGCTGTGCTCCAGCCATGGCGAGGTCATTGATAGTGCCGTGGACGGCAAGCTTGCCGATGTCACCACCCGGAAAGAAGAGCGGGCTAACAACATAGGTATCGGTTGTGAAGGCGAGACGGGTATCGGTTCCTTCAACAGTGAAGGAGGCCGCATCGTCCATCCGATCAAGCAACGGGTTGGAAAAGGCCGGACCGAAGACGCCTTCGATCAAGTTATGGGTAGCTTTGCCACCGCTGCCGTGGCTGAGCGTAATATGCTCATCGCGCAGGTAGAATTTGTGGCGCCGCGTCTGGCGAACCCGCTCGATCTTGGACAGTACCTCGCCGATGCGTGTATTAGTGCTCATCGTGCTGATTGCTCCTCTAATTCCTCGCGCTTTCGGTTGGGGCATGTGTGGCTGGTTGGAGGTTGATTGTCGGCAAATTGGCACGCTCGGCGGCCATCGAGAAGCGACCATAGTTGTAGTAGGCGGCGCAGGCTCCTTCGGAAGAGACCATGCACGTCCCAATCGGTGTTTCGGGGGTGCAAGCCGTACCGAAGACTTTACATTCCCAGGGCTTAATGACACCTTTGAGCACCTCGCCGCACTGGCAGGCCTTGGGATCGGCCACACGAATGCCGGGGACCTCGAAACGCAGTTCGGCATCCCAGGGGGCAAATTCGCGCCGCAGCTTGAGGGCACTGTGTGTGATGAAGCCCAAGCCGCGCCACTCGAAATAGGGGCGAAGTTCCATCGTGCGAGCCATGGCTTCCAGTGCCTTGAGATTGCCTTCGGGGCGCACCACTCGGGCATATTGGTTCTCAACGACGGCCCGGCCCTCGCTGAGTTGCTGCACGATCATGTATACGGATTGGATGATATCGAGCGGTTCGAAACCGGCGACGACCAATGGCTTGTGGTGATCACGAGTAATGAAGGTATATGGTCGTAGGCCAATGACCATACTGACATGGCCCGGCCCAATAAAGCCGTCAAGCCGCAGGTCGGGGGAGTCGAGGATGGCTTTGAGGGCCGGGATAATGGTCACGTGATTGCAGAAGACCGAGAAGTTGCGAACACCTTCGGCCTGAGCGCGCAAGAGCGTGATAGCGGTGGAGGGCGCGGTCGTTTCAAAACCAATGGCAAAGAAGACCACCTCACGCGTCGGATTTTGACGCGCCAACTTGAGGGCATCGAGCGGCGAGTAGACAAAACGGACATCGGCGCCAGCCGCCTTGGCATCAAGCAGGCTACCGTGCGAGCCAGGTACACGCATCATGTCACCGAAGGTCGTAAAGATCACGCCCTCGGTGCGAGCGATGGCGATCGCATCGTCGACACGACCCATCGGCAGCACACAGACGGGACAGCCCGGCCCGTGGATCAAGTCGATGTTGGGCGGCAGTACATCTTCGATACCGTGCTTGTAGATGGTATGGGTGTGGCCACCGCAGACTTCCATCATCTTCAGGGGCCGACCGGCGCTCAGCTTGCCAATTTCTGCTGAAATGCGCTTCGCTAGCTCGGGGTCACGATATTCATCCACGTATTTCATAGGTGGTGCTCCTTACTCAGTGTTGCGTACTCGGCACGCAGCAGAATATAGATAGCTTCAAGCAGGGCGTGGTAAACGGTGGCCTGGGTCTCCTGAATACGTGGTACATCCGCGCTTGGCGCCGTGATACAGAAGTCGACAGAACGGGAGTGTGCCATCTTCCCGCCGTCGTAGCCGGCCAGACCGACCGTCAGCAGTCCCTGCTTCTTCGCCTGCTCAAAGGCGACGAGGACGTTAGTTGAATTGCCGCTGGTCGAGATACCTACGGCAATATCGCCCGGGTGAGCAAAGGCGATCAACTGGCGGGAAAAGACGTTGTCAAAGCCGACATCATTCGCCACCGCAGTCACGACCGCAATGTCGTTCGTAAGGGCGATCGCCGGGACGGGCCGGCAGTCGGGCAACGGTGGGTTCATGAGGTCGACTACCAGATCCTGAGCATCGGTCGTGCTGCCACCATTGCCAAAGGCAAAGACGGTTGCACCAGCTTGAATGGCAGTCGCCATCGCCTTCGCGGCGGCAATCATGGTGTCACCGTACTGCTGCAGGGTTTGAAGCCGGAGGGCAACGACGGTCCGGCATTTTTCAAGGGTGGAGTGCCGAACCTGAGCTAGCACTTCCTCGGCGCTGCTACTACCGCCGTCGAAGAGAAAGGGATAGAAGAGGCGATCATACTCAGAACCCTCCCGGTCAGTCATCGCTCCTCCTCGAGTGTACTGATCGCGACGCCGCCGTGAACGAGGAGGAGTTGACCCGGCTGCACGGCATCAACCAGTGTAATATCGACCTCGCAGGTGCTACCGCCAATGGCTACCACAGCCAGTCCAGCGATCTCATCGACCTGTACCACGCGCCCAGGCAGCGCCTCGTCGGAACAGGTAATACAATGGCCGTCGCTATCCAAGGTACAACTCGAAGCTTCCAGTAATCCAGCTGCCCCGGTCTCGCCGGGATATGGCTCACGGTCGTTCATGTTAACAACCCCTCGTGCTCAAAGAAGATGTGCACCAACTCCCATAGAACGTGATAGAGCGTCTCATGGGTTTCCTGGATGACGAACGGATCATTGTCCGGGACGACAAAGCAGAAGTCGAAACCGGATGCAGCCATTGGGCCGCCATCACCACCGACCAGGGCAAGTGTTAGCAGGCCCTTGCCTGCGGCGACATGTAGGGCCTCCAAGACGTTCGCGCAATGGCCGTCGGGCGAAAAGCCCATGGCGATATCTGATGGCGCAGCAAGGATGGAGAACTGGCGAGCGAAGGCGACGCCGGATGATGCACCTGTGCTGAAGGCACTGATCAGGGCACTATCGTTGGTTAGTGCCAACGCGGGCAGTGCTCGTTTGCCAACAATGACGGGGTGAACAAACTCGACAGCGACATGCTGCGCATCGGTCGCGCAACCACCATTACCGCAGGCCAGGAGGCGACCACCACGATGGAAGCGCCGCGCCATGGCCCAGCAGGCCTGTGCGATGCGCTCGTCTTCCGCAGGGAAGAAAGCCTCGGCCACGGCAATCGTGCGGTCGAAGTGGGCCTGCACGGCCGCCTGCACATCCTGCTGCGTCGATGTCGCAGAAGTCATCTTCGTCACTCGATCTCGCTTCCGTAGAGCATATTCAGTTCGTCGGTGTATGCCGCGTCCATGCCGTAGAGCAACTGGAGCGTTTCCTGCGCTTCACGTTCGTCGAGCTTGCTCATTGCAAAACCAACATGAATCAGGACCCAATCGCCGGGCGCGATACCTTCATCGCGAATGACTCCAATGTTCACATTGCGGCGGACGCCCGAGACTTCCACTTTGGCGATATGATTGACGTCGTCCACAATCTCGATAATCTGGCCGGGAATACCTAAACACATAACTTCCTCCACGGTAAGGATGCGAGCGGTTTCATGTGGCACTGAGCTGTGCTGCTGCAATCGCAAGCTGGCCGAATGAGAGACCCCCATCGTTGGGCGGCACGCGCCGGTTGAGGTAGACCTGGAAACCAAGCTCCTTAAGTCGGGCCAGCAGCTGTTCGAGCAATAAACGGTTTTGGAATACTCCGCCGCTAAGGGCTACGTCGCAGAGGCCTGTTCGTTCGCGCGCCTGGAGGCAGGCTGACGCCAGGAGTTCAGCGACAGATCGATGGAAGCGGCCAGCAATTTCGGGAAGCGGCACACCCCGCTGAAGATCATTCACGATGGCCCGAATGAGCGGTGCAACGTCCAGTAGGGCAGGCGATCCAGCATCGAGCGCGAAGGGATAGCTGTGGCGGGAGGGCTGGGCCATGATCTCCAGTTCAATGGCTGCTTGGCCCTCATAGAGTGCTTCATTTCGGATGCCAAGCAGGGCGGCGACGGCGTCGAACAGCCGCCCGAGGCTCGAGGCCGGAGGAGCGTTCAGGCCGCGCGCAATCATCTGGTCCAATGTTTTCCAGCGCCGTGCATCCATGTTGCGAACGAAAGGGACCGGCAGATCGAGGAAGGCGCTGCCGTAGGCTTGGTCGAGATAGACAGCGGCCATACGCCATGGTTGGCGAACCGCCTGCTCGCCACCGGGAAGCGGAACGTAGCGCAGATGGGCCATACGCTCGAAGTGGAGCAAGTCGGCAACCATGATCTCGCAGCCCCAGACTGCGCCATCGGTGCCGTAGCCGGTACCATCGGTGGCCACACCAATCACTGGACCACTTAGGCCGTGCTCGGCCAAGACACTAGCAATGTGGGCATGGTGATGCTGGACGCCGATAAGCGGCATGTCAAAGTCAAAGGCATACTTGGTCGCAAGATAATCGGGGTGCAGGTCATGGGCAATCGCCACAGGCTCAATATCGAACAAGCGCCGGAAGTGCTCGATTCCTTCACGGAAGGAACGCAGCGTTTCCAGATTCTCCAGGTCGCCGATATGATGGCTGACGAAGGCTTGGCGACCTTTACCTAAACAAAAGGTGTTTTTGAGGTGACCACCGCAAGCCAGCAGTGGCATCGGGCAATCAAAGGAGAGACGAAGCGGTTCGGGAGCCGCGCCACGTGAGCGGCGTAGCCATTGCTCACCACCGGCAGCGATTCGTACGACAGAGTCGTCGCAACGGATATGGATGTCCCGATCATGCACCAACATCCCGTCAGTGATCGGCATGAGGCGCTCCAGGGCATCCTCGTCGCGGTAGGCGATGGGCTCATCGCTGAGGTTGCCGCTCGTCATCACAA
>JBBRHB010000110.1:0-10959 GCA_038223355.1 Chloroflexales bacterium | reverse complement strand
GTCGGCTGCCATGGGGGCAGATGCAGCGGCGTGTGTATGTACATATTTGAAGTGGGTAAAGAGAAATCCTGGTAAATGGGTGAGGTATGCCAATGCCGGCGCAACAATATCGGCGTCCTGAATATAGGGGGCACGCGGCGCTGACGGTTCATTTATGGCAGGGTACCAAACTTGTGCCATAAGCTCACGATGGTCATTGGGGTCGGGGGTGAACAGTTCCGGGCGGCTCGTATCGACCCAGTGATATGTCACCGTGCCAATCGCGTACGGCCCCGTTGGTTTCGGAAAGTGGAACACGGGCAACAAAATTGGTAAGGCAATGGACATTACGAGCCCAAGGATACCCACTCCAGCGCCAAGCAAAGAAACGAGTCGGTTGCCGCGCACGCGCGCCAGCCTGAGCATACCAAACAGCCACATCAAGCAGAAGAGTAGCGTTAATGCGTAGGCTGGAACCATCTGCCAGCGGGGACCCTCTATCGACGCCTGTGTGATCGCTAGTAGGAGCGCGATGGGCGCTGCATAGCCCGTCCAACGCACCGCATGGAGTCGGGGAATTGCGAAGATAAAAACTATCAGCAGGTCGGCAACCAACAGGACGGCTTCAAAGGATCTCATGCTATTCCTAACTCATGTTACAGATGGCTACCACTGGGCTTGCGATCATCGATGCTCAGGGACGGCGCCTCCTCCGGTAGTGACCGATGCAGAGATACTCCCTATATCTGTCACCTGCTCCAACGGCATACGCAGAGCCTAGCAGGTGGACCATGCGCTGTCATGAACTTTCGTCATCACGGACCGCCGCCCGTGTGCTGCTCGTCATCGATCAGTCCGTGCTCGGGAAGTACGTCAAGCTGGCGCTCAACCATGTCACCTACCTAGGGTGTGGACAAACCGCTACCCACTGTTGCGCCATCTTTACGTCAGCGGGCTGCTGAAAAACGTATGCTCTGACTACAGACGTCCGGATCTGGCCGTTCCACCTGTCCCGGTAGTGCGCCTTCCTGTTGAATATGAACCGCCTCCTGGCCGACCGAACTGGCATCCGGCAGAGTAAGCGGATACGTGATGCCACAAGAGTGCAACGAGGTAGACACTTGACTATAAAAGCGCAACCAACCTACGTGCCCGAGGCCCTACGGGACCTGCTGGCGATACTTATCACGCTGCGGAGCGACGTTCTGGCCGAAGGCGAGCAACTGTTCGAATCGTCTCGACCGCGTATCACGCGCGGGTTGTATGCCGAAAGTGCCCGCAACCTGGCGTGCTATTTGGCCCTGCGCCGGCGTGATTTGCGCGATGTCCAGATCGAGTTGATGCGGTGGGGCCTCTCCTCTCTCGGGCGCTGTGAGGGGCGTGTTGCCCCGGCCCTTGATGCTATTGTCACCTCGCTTGGCGCGATCTGCCGCAGCGACGACCCGCGCATTCCACCGTATCCCTCGGCCGCACGCTTCGACTATGGCGAGCACACAATTGATCAAGCCGCGACCGCAATCTTTGGGCCCGAACGGCGGGGGCGCCACGCGCGAATTATGGTCACCCTTCCGACTGAAGCCGCCACCGACCCGGCCTTCGCCAGCCGGCTTGTTGAGCACGGTGTCGCATGTGTCCGTATCAACTGCGCCAATGACAGCGCGGCTGTCTGGCAGGCTATGATCGAGCAGATCCGCCGGGCTGAGCGCGCAGCGGCGCAGGCCGACCCGATCCGCATCCTGATGGATCTTGGCGGCCCCAAGGTACGGACGATCCGACCGAATGCCCTCAAGAAGCGCCGCTTCGTCGTCGGTGATCAGCTGCTGCTGGCGCGCGATGTGGCGGTCGACAGCCCATCTGCCGCAAGGATTGCCCGGTTTGGCTGCACTTTGCCCGAGGTGCATGATCAGCTCCAGGTCGGTGCCCAGGTCTGGATCGACGATGGGAAGATCGGCACCAAGGTGACGACGATCACTCCGGAGGGCGCGCTGCTGGAGATCATCCAGGCGGTGCCAGGTGGCGAGAAACTGCGCAACGGCAAAGGGCTAAACTTTCCCGACAGCGACCTCTCGATTATGCCCCTGACTCCGAAAGACCTGAATGATCTTGATGTAGTCGTCAAGCTTGCCGATATGGTCGGCTACTCATTTGTACAGAGCGCCGACGACGTGGCCCGGCTGCAGGAGGAGCTAGCGCAGCGCGGTGCAGCGGAGCGCCCTGAGCTTGCGATCGTCCTGAAGATCGAGACCCGCCGTGCCGTGCGCAATCTGCCGGAGCTATTGGTCCAAGCCGCCGGCAGCATGCCCACGGCTGTGATGATCGCTCGCGGCGACCTGGCCGTCGAATTGGGCTATGCCCGCATCGCAGAGATGCAGGAGGAGCTGCTCTGGCTGTGCGAGGCTGCCCATGTGCCCGTGATCTGGGCCACCCAGGTCCTCGATCAACTGGCGAAGGAGGGCCGGCCCTCACGCGCCGAGGTAACCGATGCGGCGATGAGCGACCGGGCCGAGTGTGTAATGCTGAACAAGGGACCCTTTATCTTCGCGGCGGTACAGCTGCTGGACGACGTGCTCTTGCGCATGCAGGCCCATCAAAACAAGAAGATGCCGCGCCTCCGTGCCCTACGCTCCTGGGCTGCTCTCTTCGCCGATGAGCAGCCATTATAAGCTATGTGCGGCGCCGTACCAACACCTTCACCTGCGGTAGCGGCATCGCTACGCTCAATGACCTCCTCCGGGCTTATGATCATCCAGGAATGGAGGTTCATCTCATGAAAAAGAATCAACAACTTCTTGTAGGCGTCTCGGGCGCAGCACTGGTCGTCTTGCTGCTGGTTGCCAGCGGTATCGGCGGTAGCATCGGTGCGAGCGGCGGGATGATGGGCGGCGGCATGCTTGGCCGGAACTTCGGTGGGGTCGGGACAATGATGGGCGGCGGCATGCTGGGCGGTGGCTTCGGCGGTATGCTGATGATGCTGCTCTTCTGGGCACTCGTGCTCGTACTCCTTGCGACACTGCTTATCTGGGGCCTCAACCAACGCCAGCGGCGTTAGCGGACAGTACGGATGATCATGTGCTGAGCATGCGTGCTCTTGTCTACTAAGGAGAAGCTATGTCTACTGCTATCACCCCACCGAGCACTAAGGAGGTCGTGCCGGTGCCTTCCAGCCCGACACTTGCCCCCAAGCAGATCAGCAGGCGGAAGGTGTTAGCTCTAGCTGGCGCTGCAACGTTCGTGCTGGTCGGTGGGGGTGGAGTCTGGCGTGCGACCGATCAAGGCGTGTTCAGCACGGGCGCGGGAACTGCCTACCTGCCGTGGGATGATTGGCGCACGCCAAACAAAGGGCCACTCGATCTCGTGCGTGCCGCGATCCTGGCAGCCAGCCCGCATAATAGCCAACCTTGGCTCTTCCAGGTGACTGAGACCCAGATCAAGCTGTATGCAGATCATAGACGCGCTATCGGCACCGTTGATCCTTTTCTGCGCGAGATGCATATTGGCCTGGGTTGTGCACTGGAAAACCTGGAGCTTGCAGCCGCAGCTCAGGGCTATACCACCCAGGTGACCTTGCTGCCGGATGCACTGGATGAAACCCTGGTTGCCCGCATTGCGCTAGCGCCAGGGAGCGCGACGATCTCTGATCTTTACCCCATGATTCCGCGGCGGCATACCGATCGCTATCCCTACGATACCGCACGCGGCGTCCCTGCCGCGACGCTGGATGCCTTAGGCGCGCTGGGCGGTGATCCCGCCGTCCGCGTTTTCTGGTTTGCTGACGCGGACAGACACAAGCAGCTCGGCACCTTGCTAGTGGAAGCAGCGCAGGCGTTCGTTTTGGACCCGGCGCAGGATGGAGATACCGCGCGCTGGTGGCGTGGAACTTGGCAAGAGATTGAGCAGCACCATGATGGCATCACCCTCGATGCAGCCGGGCTACCCGACTTGACCCGTGCCGTTGGGAAAATGCTGCCGTCCGCGTCGCAAGAGCAACAGGATTCTACGTTCTTGAAGAACATAGCCGCACAAGTCGCGACCGCAGGAGCATTTGGCGTGCTCGCAGTACACGATGCCCAAGACAGGAAACAGCAATTGGGCGCGGGCCGCGTGTGGCAGCGCATGCACTTGTGGGCCACAAAAGAAGGATTGGCACTGCAGCCACTCAACCAGGTGGTGGAGCGAGCGGCCAGAGAAGCCGTTTTGGGGAGCACCCCCTACTTTGGCACTGCCCTCCAAGCAGCGATGAATGATTCTGCCCGGCATGCGCTGCTGGCCTTCCGCATTGGGTACTCGACCCACCAAGAGCTGCGTAGCCCGCGCCGCGGGGTGAACGAGGTAATAAAACCGTGACGCGTTTGCTGCTCCGCCCAGAATGTGCGGGGGAGCAGGCCTTGATTGGGGCGACCCATACGCATGCCTTCCATGACCGTCAGCGCCAGGCAGCCATTGTCGCGCTCCATCGCCGTCGCCCGGACGCCGATCCGGATCTCTCACTCGTGGCCGAATTCGAAGGGCACGTCGTCGCGCATGCGTTCTTCGCACCATGTACTATCAATCTGGGTGGCCAGCCGGTGTCGGCGGTCAACCTAGCCTCAATGGCGGTGGATCCCGTATTTCAAGGCCGCGGCTTCGGCGTGCAGTTGATAGAGCATGGCCATACCGTGGCAGCCACCAAGGGCCATACCCTCAGCTTCCTGGTCGGTCATCCGGGCTACTATCGTCGCTTCGGCTATCGCTCCGGTGCGTTCGGCTCCTCCTGGGTGGAGGTGCCAGTGACAATGTTGCCGCAGGCAGCGCTCACCGAACGGAGCATGACAGGAGCCGATGTGCCGGCGGTCCGCGAACTTTGGCACCGCGAGGAGCAAGCAGTCGACTTCAGCATCGAGCCGGGTGAGCAATTGGAGGCGTGGGTGAGTCCTAACCCGAATATTCGCGCGGTCGTCTATCTCCAGCACAGCCGCGTCGTGGGCTACATGCGCGGGCACGCCATGCATCCGGGCCGCCCACACGTCTTCCTGGCTGACAACCCAGAGGTGGCACTGGCGATGGCTGCGAGCATTGCCCGTGCGGCGGGAACAGACGGCCCTGTGGCCAGTCTGTCGCTGCCCCTGCATCCGGCTTCGGCCTCCGCAACAGTCTTTGCAACACCTCAGTGTGCAGCCTGGGGCTCGGCCTTAGCCCTCAGTCTCGGCGCGAGCCCATTTGACGACTATTATGCAGGAATCAAGGCGGAGCTGCAGCCGCCTGGGCGCGTGCTTTGGCCGGTCGAGTTTGACATCGAGTAAACTGCGCAAAGGATAATGGTAATGAGCACACAGCGAATGGCTGAGACGAGCAGCCGACAGGAACGAACGGATAGTGAGCGTCCTACCGTGGAATGGTTGGGGCTGACGGGTGCCGATTGCTATCCTCGTCGCCATCGTCTCCGGGATGGGATTGTTTCTCCCCAACTTTGACCGTGACCCGCCGGCCTGGGCGCTGCAGACGATTGCCCAGGATTTCACCGACCTAGTCGTCGTGGTGCCGACGTTAATCACCAGTGCCCTACTGGCCAAGCGGGGATCGCAGCGTGCGCGGCTTATCTGGCTCGGTGCGCTGAGCTACCTCGTCTACTCGTTTGTGATTTACGCCTTCGGGGTCCAGCACAACGCCCTGTTTCTCGTCTACATCGCCGCGCTGGGGTGCTCCCTGTGGGCCTTGATTGGCGGCATGGTGACGACGGACTGGCGCGCAATCGCGGTGCGGTTTGCCAGTCGCACGCCGGCGAAAGTCGTGAGCATCTTCTTGATCGTGCTGGCGGCTCTGTTTTACCTGTTGTGGTTCAGCGACGAAGTCCCGGCGCTCCTTTCGGGCGGCGTCCCCGCAAGTATTAAGGATATGGGGCTGCCGACCAACCCGGTCCACGTGCTGGATATGGCCATGCTGCTGCCGACGATGATCTTGGCAGGCGTCTGGTTGTGGCGGCAGCAGGCGATCGGCTACGGGCTGGCGACAATGATGCTCGTAAATGGGCTGTTCCAGACCCTGGGAATTGCGACCATCATGCTGTTCTCGATCCGTGCCGGTCTCGCTGCAGCAGCCGGGCCCGTGCTCATCTTCGTTGCCCTCGCCATCGTGCACCTCGCACTGCTCGCTTGGTACCTGCCAGGCGCCCATAGTGGGAGGGCCAACCCGACGCGGGTCTATCCGTAGCCGCGTTCGCGGAGGAACCTATTATGTTCAACAAGCTTAGTGTCGGGTTGGCTGCTCTGGGAGCCGTTTCACTCGGCCTGTATCTGCGCTTTGTTCGTCCCTGGCAACTCCGCTGGGGAGCCACCGACGACGAGGTCGCGCGAGCCATGGCCGGCGACGAGGTGGTAAAGCATCCGACGTTTAATGCCACCCGTGCCGTAACCATCCAGGCGCGGCCCGAGGAGATCTGGCCCTGGCTGGTGCAAATGGGTGTGACACGAGCTGGCTGGTACAGCTATGATTGGCTTGATAATCTGGGTCGCCCGAGTGCGCAGCGCATCATCCCGAAATTGCAGCAGCTAGCGGTTGGGGATGTGATCCCCATGTCGCCCGATGGCAAAATGGGGATGAGGGTCAAGGCGTTCGAAGCGAATCAGTGGATGCTCTGGTGGGACAACAAAGGCGCTGCCACCTGGTGTTGGGGGCTCTCCCCGCTAGATGAAAGCCACACGCGGCTGATGACGCGCGTGCGTATGCACTACCACTGGAAATCGCCGGCGCTCCTCTTCGATCTGCTCGTGGAGTTCACCGACATTATCATGATGCGCAAGTGTATGCTAGGCATCAAGCAGCGGGCAGAGCGAGCGAGTAGTTCTTGATTCCGTAATCGCCAACTGACTAATAGCGTCATCAATTTGGGATAGTGTAGCTTCGCTCACAATCTCTCCTGCGGTACTAACAGTGATTCTAGCATACGCTCGCTAGCCGCTATCGCGCTCCAGCGCCGCCACAATCATATCCACGTCATAGACACAGCCACCCCAGGTGCCGCCACTCGTCTGCTGGAGGGCAGCCCATAAACGGGTATCGGCGGGCAGCGCGGGATGGGGCGCGAGGTCTGCGCGGAGCGGTCGCGCAGCTAAGACGCGGCTGCCTTCCTCCGGCCCGTAGACTGTTGTGCCCTCGCCTACCAGATCGACGGTGCCGACCAAGGCGTTGCGATCAACCATAATCTGGATCAGATCACCATCACGTACCTTGCCAATTGGGCCACCCGCCAGCGCTTCAGGCCCGACGTGGCCGATACAGGCCCCCGTACTGACGCCCGAAAAGCGCGCGTCGGTGATCACCGCTACCTGTTTGCCCCAGCTAATGTGCTTGAGCGCGGATGTCACCTGATAAATTTCCTCCATGCCGGTACCCAGTGGCCCGCCACAGATCAAGACCACGATATCGCCGGCTTGTACACGTTCGGGGCCGTGACTTTTGATGGCTGCAACCGCCTCTCGCTCACGAATGAAGACGCGCGCATGACCGGTCTTGCGGTAGACGCCATCCGCATCTACCACCCGCGGATCGATGGCTGTGCTTTTGATCACTGCCCCTTGTGGTGCCAGATTGCCGCGTGGAAAGGTCACCGTGCTCTTTAGGCCACGCGCCTTGGCCACTTCAGGCGCCATAATGACATCGTCGGGATCCACACCATCACGTGTTTGCAACAGTTCGCGCAGACGTGCGCGGCGCTCCGACTGCTCCCACCAATCAAGCACTACCCCGAGCGGCTCGCCCGTGATGGTGAGCACCTGCTCATGCAAGACGCCCAGCCGCCGCAGATGCAGCATGACCTCGGGGACACCCCCGGCTAAAAAGACGCGCACGGTCGGATGATTGCTGGGACCGTTCGGCAGCACATCGACCAGCCGTGGCACAGACCGGTTCATCGCCACCCAATCCTCGACGCTGGGACGAGGGAGCCCGGCGGCATGCGCGATTGCCGGTAGATGTAGCAACAAATTGGTCGAGCCGCCAAAGGCCGCATGCAGCGCCATCGCGTTCTGAATCGATTCCGGCGATAGGATGTCGCGTGTTGTTAGCTTGCGTTCGTGCAAACGCAGCAGGGCGCGAGCCGAGTCGCGCGCCATCTGCAGCCAAATTGGCTGGCCCGAAGGGGCGAGCGCGGCGTGCGGCAGCGTCAGTCCCAGCCCCTCAGCGACGACCTGGGCGCTGGCGGCAGTACCAAAAAACTGGCAGCCACCGCCGGGCGTCGCACAGGCGCGGCAACCCAACTCAGCTGCCTCGCGCAAACTAATTTCCCCGTGCGCGAAGCGTGCGCCGATCGACTGAACCGTTCCCGCATCTTCACCCACGGTCGGCGGCAGCGTCACGCCACCGGGCACCAGCACCGTCGGCAAATCTGGCGTACCGGCCAGCGCCATTAACATGGCGGGCAATCCTTTGTCACACGTTGCCACACCAAGCACGCCATGGCGTGTCGGCAACGAGCGGATCAAGCGCCGAAACACTTGGGCGGCGTCATTACGATATGGCAAGCTGTCGAACATACCGGTCGTGCCCTGGCTACGACCGTCACACGGATCGGTACAATAGCCCGCAAACGGAATGGCTTGATGTAGGCGCAACTCTTCGGCCGCCGCCTGCATGAGCAGACCAACTTCCCAGTGACCGGTATGGTAGCCCAGTGCGACCGGCGTGCCATCGGCACCTCGTATGCCACCTTGCGTACTAAGGATCAGCATCTGTGGCTGGTCGAGCAGCGTAGGATCCCAGCCCATACCAACATTCTGGCTGAGGGCGAAGATGTTGCCGCTCGGCTCATGCAGCAGCATCTCCTCCGATAGTGGCAAGGTGCCCTGCGGGCCGGGAGCATTAGTAAGAATGTCATAGGAGCGCCCACCATGCTCAAGCAGGTCAACAAGGGCTGCCTGTCTATTGCGTTCGTTCATCGTGATCTTCCTTGTCCATTACGGCACCGGGCTATACGTCGTCCAGCCGCCGTCGATCATCAGGGTGTGTCCGTTCACCATCGCCGCATCCGAGCGGACCAAAAACATCAGCGCGGCCGCCACGTCTGCCGGTTGCCCGACTCGTCCCGTGGGTATCACGCCATCCCAGTGCTCCACATACTGCGGATCATCGCGCAAGTTGCGCTCATTGACAGTTGCCCCGATGCCTAGCGCGTTAACCGTGATGCCATAGCGGCCGAGTTCCATACCCAAGACGCGGGCCATATGAATAAGGCCGGCTTTTGTGACGCCATATGCCGCGAGATTTGGAACCGCTCGTACACCGGTCACTGATGATGAGAAAACGATCCGGCCGCCGGCACCCTGTGCCGGCTGAGCGATCATCTGGCGGGCGGCCGCCTGTGCACCAAAGAACGAACCTTTCAGGTTAAGATTGCTCAATCGATCCCACGTCGCCTCGTCGGTTTCAAGAAAAGAGCGGCTCATCGTGATACCGGCATTCGCCACGAAGATGTCGAGTCGACCCCACAGGGCAACGGCCTGGGCGACAAGCTGCTGGTTTGCCGCAACACTGGAGCAATCGGCATCATGCGCCGCTGCGCGGCCTCCTTGCGCTATAATTCGCTCCACAACCGTGGCAGCAAGCTGGGGCTCAGCGCAATGCGCGACAAGGACTGCGGCACCAGCACCGGCTAGTGCCTCAGCCATGGTCGCACCAAGCTCACGACTCGCCCCCGTCACAATCGCTACTTTTCCCTGTAACTCGGCGCCCTGTGATTGCATCGTTGCCCTCTCTAACTCACGGAAATCCACGATAAAGTATACTCCTTGGCATAGATCACGCTATGTTGCCGCACCAAGCACCTGAACGGCAAATGAGATAGGCAAACCTGCATGTTCCGAGCGACAAGCGACGAGTGTTTGGTGGGCATGTGCCCACTCACTAAATGCCGATTCGCTATGCGAAACTTTTGCGTCGTCCGTTCGTTAATGCTATTAGCTAGTGCTCGCGCCAGGTGAAGGCCGTGGCCGACGAAGGACTTGATCTCGCGCACACCATTAGGCAAGCACAGGCCGGTGACCGCTCGGCTTTCGCCACCCTGTATCAGCATTTCGCTGATCGCCTCTTTCGCTATTTATATGTCCGTTGCGCCGACACCAGCCTAGCGGAGGATCTGGCCGCCGACACATGGGTGCATGTCGCGAAGAGTTTGCCCAAGTTTCGCTTGGCGAAGGTGCCAGCAGAAGCAGCCTTCAGTGGCTGGCTCTACACAATCGCACGCAACCTATTAATCGATGCGTATCGTCGCCGAAGCCGCACCAACCTGTCGATGAGCGACACAGTAGTGTCGCGCGATCCACCACTAGATGAGCAGGTACTCGCGCACGAAGAGCAGCAAGAACTCCATCAGGCACTGGAGAAGTTGCCGGACGATCAGCGCGAGGTGCTGCTGTTGCGCTTTTTTGGGGAGCATACGACGACCGAAATTATGCTGATCATGGGACGTGGGGAAAGTGCAGTGAAATCACTGCAATTTCGGGCACTTGGCGCGCTCGCCCGCCTGCTCGGTGAGCAGCGGAGACGGCGCTAATGGCCGAGCAAAACATAGAGCTGATCATGCAGGAGTGTCTGCGACGGTTGGAAGCGGGCGAAACCGTCGACACGATTCTGCATAGCTATCCACAGCAGGCCGCTGAGATCGGTCCGCTGCTGGCTGCCGCCGCCAGTTTACGGCGCTGGGCAGCTCCATCGCTCGGAGAAACCGCGCGTAACGTAGCATTGTCACGTGCACTTGCGGCGCTACCTGCCGCCGCCGCGACCAATCCATCAACGGGACGGTACCAGTTGCCTCGCATGCTTCTGCGACCGGCACTGATCCTGGCGCTCCTACCCCTGCTCGTGCTAGTTGGCGTAGGCAGTAGTGTAGCCGCTGCCCAAACAAGTTTACCCGGTGACGCCTTGTATAGCCTTAAACGCACCAGCGAGCAAGCACGTCTGCAAATCGCCACAAGCCATGAGCAGCGCGCTGCACTCTACCTTTCCTTTGCA
>JBBRHB010000109.1:0-11013 GCA_038223355.1 Chloroflexales bacterium | reverse complement strand
TCGCGGGCCCTTCGAGTGCTGGATGAAGGGCGGCGATAGTTGCCCCGCACGTGCCGGCGAAAACGAACACCATGCCGTTTTCGACCAGTCGCCCTGCGTCGCCGTTTATCCATCTGACCCGCCCACTGCCTTGATTGCTCTGGACGCCAGCATGCACATTGTTGGACCCACAGGCACACGTAGCGTCAAGGTCGCCGACTTTTTGGCACCGCCCGACGAACTGCACCGCGTAATGCATAGTCTGGGGCTGAACGAGTTGATCACTGAGCTCGTCGTGCCGCACACCACCGCACGTAGCCTGTACCTCAAGGCGATGGACCGCGCAGTCTGGGCCTATGCGCTGGTGAGCGTCGCCATTGCTGGGGAGGTCACCAACGACACCATCGCCAACCCGCGCATCGTGGTGGGAGCCGTTGCCAACGTGCCGGTCAGGCTGGGCGACGTCGAGGCCTTAATCGCGGGGCAACCACTTACCCACGAGCTGATTAAAGAGGCCGGGATTATCGCGACACACGGCATGGAGCCGCTTGCACACAATCACTACAAGCTGCCGCTGGCGCGTAACCTCGTCCGCCAGGCACTACGGGATTTAATCGGCCAAATGACATAACTACGTTCAGCGCCTAACTGGTAAAGCAACCAGGCCAACTGCTAAGCGACCTTGAGACCGACGTCATCAAGGTCGCTAAACTTAATCATAGCCTTGTCCTTATTGGATACGTCCCACCATAGGAAGAAAAACTGTATGTGTTGCGGCCGCGACCTGAAACACGACAGAACGGGTCGTGATATTGCCCGCATTATCTTTCACAATGACCACAAGGGTATGGTCACCCAGGCTAAGATGAGAAGCATCAATGACCTGGCCATTCGTTACCGTGCTCCCATCCAAGGTTGCTGAGTCCGAAGCAATACCCGAGAGTGCATCGTCACTGGTCCAAGCCAGTGCGAAGGTCTCTGCATGACTGTAATCTTGCGCTTGGGGGCTCGTGATGGCGAGATGTGGGGCAGTCTTATCAAGCTTGACGTTCAGCGTTTTCGCCGTTTCAACGTTATCCGCATAGTCCGCAGCATTGTACATGAGCGTGGTTTGACCCTCGGTCGTAATGTTGAGAACGGCTGAATTACTCACCACAGTCGTGCTGCCAATGCTTTGTGCACCGGTAGCACTATAAGTCAGGCTTTGTATTCCTGAGCCTCCTGAGTTATCAGCCACGCTCAAGTTGACTGCGGCATCGCTGTTCACCCATCCGGCAGCGTTAGGTACCGGCGATAGAGTCGCGGTAGTTGTGGGCGGCAATGTTGTCCACGTAGGTGGTACAAAGATTGACGTGGCAAATCCAGGGGTGTCCACGACCGGCTTACCATCGAGTAGGTAGTTAATTTGACAGGTGATCGATGTACCTACCGGAATATTGGAGGCAGCGGTCAGTGTTGCGATGAACGTAGCCGTTTCCCCGCTCGTCACGGTCTTGCTTGGCGCATCAAAAGTCACGGTCACATATGGATCACAGCCGCTCGTTTGGGGGGTCACGGTCGTAGGTAGGCTTTGGAGGCCTGCGAGGATTGCCTCTGCTACACTACTGTTAATACTCGTCAACGACCGCCGGGTAGTTGGAGTTCTAGGCGCAGCCTTGCTGTTATTTCCAGTGTGACCGCTCCTCGTACTCGCACTCCCAAGCGTAAGGAGTGTTCCATTTGTCGCCTGAGTTATAGCAGTAGCTTGCCCACAGCTTTCTGCACAACCGTCCAAGTCGGCGACGTTTACGGCAATAACACGGATATTCGCGGCGGTGAGAGCGGCGATAGTATCATCAAGCGTGTACCCATTGCTTGGATCATGACCTGGTTCATCACCAAACCAAGCAACAATACGGGTAGCGTCCGAGCGCCAGCCAGTAGCGCCGTCCGTTGCCAGTTGAGATAGGGCATTCAGTTGTGCCTCAGGAGTATCACAGCCTCCACCGGCAACCCAATTTGTGTTGATGGTTGTTGTGACAGCAGTCGTGTCAGCAGTGATGGCTTGGTCAAGCAGGTAAGGATTAGCATCACAGTTGAAGTCTTTATATTCAGCAGCCCCAAATTGCGCGTCACCTTGGACGGCCAAAACTTGGGTGATCACGCTCGTCGCATTGGCCTGTACGTTAGCAATAGCATCGCCCATGCTCCCAGTCGTGTCCGCCAGCAGAATGATGTCTGGCTTCGCCGGAATTTGCGGCGTAACGATGGCCTGGGTTATGGTTGTAGTCGAGCCTGGTACGATTCGCATCGAAAAGGAGTTTCGATTTGGGTTGCACAGCACATCAGACTTGTTGATATAGTTACCGTAGGAGTCAGTTGCCTCCCGGTCACCAGTCGGATAGTTAAGACTCGCTTGAAAGTAGGGCGAAGGATCTTGCGTCTGATTTGGATCGAGATCATTGTGAGGACTATATGGGCCATTCGTGCTACCTATAGAGAGGTGAATCCAATTCTCTCCATACACTGTCCCGAGGACGTCCGTGGCTTTCACCGCTATATTTACTTCAATCGATAGCGCCTTATCATTACCTGGAGGGATGAACTTGGGGTCAACCTTGATATGTGCATAATATACCTCAGTGCCACCATTAACTGAAGGGAACCAGAGATTGAGTGCATCTAGGCCTTTACCATTGCCAATTCGACGAATGTAACCATCAGCCAAGGGGTAAACCGGCGAGCCTTGGCCTCCAAATGGCCAGACATCAATACCCGTATGGAGATGTCCATCTCCAGCAGGTGGAGCTGGCAAAGCGGCCGGGTCTTTCCATATCCATCCAATAAAGCCGTTGTCGGGAAACTGGAATGGAGCATCATAGCATCGGAAAGTTGAAGTTGTTGTCGCTCCTGTCACCTGCCGTACGCTGTCTATAAGCTCACTGGACTTAGCGCTGGCGGGCACAGCAAAGCAAACCATGAGCGCGAGTGTAACGAGGCTGGCAAGTGATTTCACCCGTACCCCCATGAAGCGAGGCATACCAAAAAACTCGTAGCTATCCATAAATCAACTGCTCCTAGCCTGTACAGTGATCAAAACCTATAATGGAGTGCGGCAAACGACTTAAAACCAGTGGGTATCATAATGCTTACAAAACACTGAAGGTAGAAGTTGAAAAGGCTTGCGTGTTCTCTTACCCTAACGCTGGAGGGCAAGACATTACGGAGTGTAATCGCAGTAGTTTATTCGCCCCTTGACCAAGCAAGAGCCGCTGGCCTAACAGCGGTATTTTACGAACTGGTCAATTGTCATCGTACTGCTGCAAATACGTCTAATCTGGATCCCCCTCGATGGCTAATAAAGGAATTCTTAGTTTAACGACGGACACACATAGTTTACTCCTGTACGAGGGACAGGAACAGGTACATTTGCGGTATCTTTACCATAACTTTTGAGGAATATGGGCGCGGTAGGACTCTGCTCCCTACCACTACTAAGAGCGGAGAATGGGCTCCCTGACCTAAAATGTTACTGGAGGCGGTCTGATCCCTACAAAATCTAACAGCGTATCCCGAATTTTCCTTACTTCGATGTCGCAGTTTCTGTTGGCAAGCTACCCGTCCCCACGCTGTTCAGCAGGCTTTCTAACGGGCCGCCGGGTGGCAGATCGCTGGCGCTGATCTTGTCACCTTCGACCCATTTTTGGTAAAAGGCATCCGCCGTCTGCTTATTACTCGCCTCGGCCAGTGTTGCCCGCCAGCCGTCGCCGTCCACGCGAGCAAACTGATGCTCGGCATAATAGCGTCGCAGGAAGTCGAAAAACGCCGTGTCACCGAGCTGCTTGCGTAGCACATCGTACATTACAGGACCTTTGCCGTACACGATCGCGCCATACTCGGTTGCGTTAAAATGATCGACCGGTTGATCGAGCCGCTCATCGTGAACTGCGAGGACCTCGTCATACGGGGAGCGAATAAAGACGTCCCGCGCTACAGCGCCCGTTGCCGCTCCCTGTGTCTCGTCAACATAAAAGGCCGACGACCAGTTGGTCAGCGATTCGTCCTGCCAGGGCCGATTGTACGCGTCACTACCGACGACACCATACCACCATTGGTGGCCTACCTCGTGCGCCACGGTGAAATCAAGCTCACTCAAAGACTTGGCCGCAGGTACCAACCCCCCTAGTCCGGCCAGTGGATCGGCTGCGTCGGGGGCATAAAAGGGGCTGCCGATCATCACCAGCCCGGTCGCTTCCATCCCGGCTGCATCCCCGCCTAACTTCACTTCTGTCACATCCAGCTCGGGATACGCATAGTGGCCAAAGCGCTGGTCGTAGAGCTTTACAGCACGCGCGGCGGAGGCAAGCGCGGCTTTGCCCGCCGCATCATGGCCGGGAAGATACCACGAGTTGACTTTGATTGCTCCCGCCGTGGTTGAGGTCTCTTCGAAGTGGTCGCTGGCGACGATCACCATGTTGCGTGTGAGTGGACTTACAAGCTCGTGAATGGTTTCCCTACCCACCGTTTGCGCACTGACCTCGCTACCACTCGCCGCAAGCTTGAAGGAGGAAGGTGTGGCGAAGCGTACTTCGTAGTTGGCCGCATCGGTATTGGTCGGGTCGCCTTGCTCGGTCACCGGATCGAGCAGCCAACCGGCATGCTCATACACAGCCAGCTCGGGCTGCCAGTTATAGAGAGCCCAGACGCCATCGGTGATGTTGAAAATACCATAACCACCGCCCGAGGTTGGAACCGTGGTCGTGAAGTTCATAGCGATCTCGCTGCTTTGTTTGGGTGCAAGCGGATGGAGCAGTGCAAGCTTCAATGTCGTATTATCCATCGACAGCTCAGTCTTGACCGCTTGCCCATCGACCTTGACATCCGCGACCGTGATACCTCCCTCTTTGTAAAATGGTGCATTGACCCATAGCCGGAAGTACATTTCGTTGAGTGTTGTCCCAGTCGTGTTCGTCATCCGCACTGTTTCTCGCCCGGTAATCGTATGATCTGCTGGGTTAAGCAGAGCACCGATCCGATATAGGCTATCGTCGGGATGTTGAGTAAGCGCGCCGCCGAAAGGTTGGGAGAGGGCCGCGGCGAAGTTGGGCAACGGACCACTTGGTGGCTCTGGCACCTGCAGGTTTGCTCCAGTTGGTGCCGTTGTGGTAGCAGGACCCGGCGATGGCTCTTCCGCAATGACAGATGGAGCTTCTGGCGTAATATCTAACGGCGGTGCTATCGTTGAAGCATCTGTTGGCATTTGGGAAGGTGTAGTCGTCGTGAGTGCTATTGTTGGTGCGGTCGCGCTCGTCATGGTCGCGCTCGGAGTCGCTCTGTCAGCCACGAGCACGGGTTGTTGAGCACTGCTGCGCCATGCTTGCCACCCCACCCCGATCAGCACCCCGCATAAGAGCAACGTAATCCCACTCAAAAATATGCTCAGCAGCCAATCTCGCGATCGTTGCATAGCTACCTCGCTTCCTCACTTCCTCAATTCTCTGGGCGATAGCATAACACGCCGATCACTCTCCACCCCTTGTTTGCTTCCTTCCTCTATAATGCGGCTATGACTCACGCCCCTATCACCGTCGCTAACCTGGCTCCCGCAGACTATGCTGCCATTATGGAGCGGCACCAACTGCCGGCGCCCACGACGATCACGCCCTTGACACCCTATACGGTCATGCTCGATGATACGATACTGCTCCATGTGTCGGATGGAATGCCAGAGGTGTTATCGAAGGTTGCGCTGATCGAGCGCCAGTTGCTGGCGGCTGGGATACCGGTGGCTACAGTGCTGGCACTTGATACAAGCCGCGAGCTTGTGGCGGGCGAACTCCTGCTCGAACGCGTGCAACGGGGTGTGGTTGCCAGCGAGATTTGGCAGTCGCTGACGCGTACGGAGCAGGAAACACTGTCAGAAGCACTGGGCTGTGTAGTCGCACGCATCCATACCCTGGCCTGGCCTGGCTATGGTGACTTCGAGCCGGGTGAGCCGAACTTCGGCCTACAAGGGCGTTGGGTCGAGGCACTCGTCGCGCGCATAACTGCTGTGAGCGACAGCTTACACAATAGTCTGGTTCTGCCGGCACGATTGGTGGATGGAGCCATTATTGCGCTCAACGACGGTGACGCGCTGCTCGAGACCGCTTCGCCGCCGGCGCTAATCCATGGTGCTTTGAGCTGGGATAATGTGCGCCTGCAACAGTATGAGGGAGGTTGGCAGATCGGTGCAATTATAGGCTGGGGCGGGGCAATTGTTGCTGATGAGGCCTTGGAATGGGCCGAGCTTTGGCTGCATCGTAACCGCTGCTATCCGGACCCTGATTGCTTCCTCAGTGGCTACCGCAGCCTCCATAAGCTGCAACTCGACCGGCGTGCCCGTCGCGATCTGTACCGTTTGCTGATCCACCTTGAAGGCGCACTGTCCGCTCATCAAGCCGCCGATATCTTCCTCTATGCCCGCCACGAAGCGGCACTGCTGCGCCTCTTACAGAAATAAAAAGGCCGTCATGCTTAAGCACGACGGCCCATAACTACTTAGTGAACAAGGCCAGATACTGACCGTAGCCCTCTTCTTCTAGGCGCTCTATAGGAACAAACCGCAACGCCGCCGAGTTCATACAAAAGCGTTGGCGGGTGGGGGCGGGGCCATCGTCAAAGACATGGCCGAGGTGCGAGTCCGCGTGCTTGGAGCGAACCTCGGTGCGCTTCATAAACATCTTGCGATCCGTATGGGTAGCGATATTCTCAGGGTCCAGCGGCTTCGTAAAGCTCGGCCAGCCCGTCCCCGAGTCGTATTTATCGAGCGAGCTGAACAACGGCTCGCCTGAGACCACGTCCACATAAATACCCGCCTGCTTATTGTCCCAATATTCATTGGCGAAGGGCCGCTCCGTGCCTTCACGTTGCGTGACCGTATATTGCTCGGGCGACAGCTGCTGCCGGAGTTCGGCATCCGACGGCTTGGTATACGTTGCCATAGTAATCTCCTGTGAAGTAGCTCGCACTGGCCAGTGCGGCACGTCGTACATCTACGAACCTCTACGAAGCAGTGCGCGCTTTGGATTTGGCGGAGCTTCTCATACACGTTTTGTACAACCTGCCTAAAAATGTACTTGTGCGGCCTCTATCCAATGGCAGTGTGGTTAGAGGCCGCGCTGTTTTCCTCTGAAGTAATATGCCCAATCGAAGGGAGGTAGTCACTCTTCGGCAAGGATCTCTACAAGCCAATGATTGAAGCAACGAGTCGAGACCGTACATGGGCAAAAAGCATAGAGTTGTCCTGACCAATGACCAGCGACGCCGCTTGCAACTCTTGGTAAGTCAAGGAAGTGCAAGTCCGCGTACGCTGACACGGGCGCAAATCCTCTTGCTGGCCGACGCCCAAACAGGCGACGAAGCGATTGCTGGCACCATGAGGGTGAGTGCCGGACGGTTTGAGCGCGTACGAAAGCGCTTCGCCGAGGATGGCTGGGAGGCAGCGATCGAGGACCGCCAGCGGAGCGGCTCCCACTGCTGTCAGCCGGAGGTGGGCAGAGCCGGCGACCGCTGTAGTGGACCTCCCGGCAGTCAGCCCGACCTTCGCATGGCGCATGGAGGATGTACTTAATCTCTACGCCGAGCCCTACAATCCCCTCCGGCCGCAGATTTGCGTTGACGAGCGACCTTATGATTTGATCCAAGATAGCCGCGTCCACACGCCCGCCGTGCTCTATGAAACGCTGCCTGCAGCTGAGGCGTAGCGCATTGCTGCACGTCTGGAGTGGCACTACACCCCGACGCAGGCGCGGGAAAGGCTTGAGCGTTTATATGCGCGATAGGGTGCTCTGCTTAGTAGCTCGCCAACTACCTATCCCAGGCAGCTCGTGCTGGCTGTGAAAGTATGTACTTCACGACAAAGAGTACTACAAATGAACTCGCGAGCAACAACACCGCTAGTGTCAGCGCCACATCTAAGTCGAGCTCAAAGCCGATATAGATCGCTAGCGGCATCGTCTGCGTGCGGCCCGGAAAGTTGCCGGCGAAGATGATCGTCGCGCCAAACTCACCCAGTGCTCGTGCCCACGTCATAACTAACCCGCCCAGCAGCGCCGGCCACACCAGAGGTAAGGTAATGGAGCGGAAGATCCGCAGCGGTCCGGCACCATCAATGGCCGCCGCCTGCTCCAGTTCGCGCTCGATATTTCCAAAGCCGGTCGCTGCTGCTTTGACATAAAAGGGGGCTGCCACAAACGTTTGCGCCAGTACGACAGCTACGCCCGTGAAGGCGATCTCGATCCCCGCATCCTTGAGGTAGCGTCCCACCAACCCCTGTCGCCCGAAGGCGATCAGCAGGGCAATCCCGGCCACCGAGGGCGGGAGCACCATCGGCAGGTCCAGCAGTGTGTCAAACAACATATGGCCACGAAAGCGGCGGCGTGCCAATAGATAGGCGACCGGTGTACCCGTGATCAGCGTCAGCAGGGTACTGGTCAGCGTCGTGGTGATGCTGAGGCCAATCGCTTGTGCGACCGTACGGTCCACGAGGTTCGCGAGCAAGACGGCCGGCGATATACGCAGCACCAGCGCCAGCAGCGGCACGACTAAAAAAAGCAGTAGGGGCAGGCTCGCCAGGAGCAGCCATAGGTGCTGCCGCTGTGGTCGTCCTGCATCCGCAGTGACTACCGGAGAAGTGCGAGGCTGCGGGACGACGCGCTGCGCCATGGAAGACTATTTGACCTCCAGCATCAGCGGTACCAGAGCACCGGTACCGGCATTGCCGGTCGTTGGAATGAAACCGTACTTCGCCAGCACCATTTGCCCTTCGGCCGACAGCACATAGCTCACGAACTTCTGTGCTAGGTCGGCGTGCTTCGCATCCTTAATCGTCGCAATGGGATACGAGGCGATGGTATTGAGCTTGTCAGGGATATCAAGCTTGCCGACCTTGCTGGCAGCATCCCCATTAATATCGGTGGTGTACACAATGCCAGCGTCGGCTTCGCCTAACGTGACTTTGGTCAACACTGCTCGTACGTTGTCCTCGTAGGAAACGACGTTTTTGACCACACGAGCCTGAAAATCACTGCCAAAGGCCGGATCACTGCTCGCCTTGCTCAACACATCGAGCGAGTACTGTCCGGCCGGGACTGCTTTGGCCTCGAGGTCGAGCTTGAGGCCGGGCTTGGCGAGATCCTGGAGTTGTTTCAGCCCGGCCGGATTATCCTTAGGAAAGATGACGACCAGGCGGTTACGGGCAAAGGTACGTTGGGTGCCACTAATGACCTGACCGGACTTAACAACAGTGTTCATCGTCGCCTTGCTGGCAGCAGCAAAGACGTCGGCGGGCGCACTCTGACCGATCTGTTGCGCCAACTGTTGTGAGCCGGCGAAGTTAAACGTGACGGTGGAACCGGCATTGGCAGCTTCAAAGTTCTTGCCAATCTCCTTAAAGACATTTGTCAGTGAGGCGGCGGCGAAGACGCTCAGTGCAGCGGCATCCCCACTCGTCGTCGTCACGCCCGTAGAAGCGGTCGCGGCGGCAGCCGCCGTCATAGCAGGAGCGGCGGTCGTCACGCCCGTAGAAGCGGTCGCAGCGGAAGCCGCCGTTGCAGGAGCCGCCGTCATAGCAGGAACGGCGGTCGTGCTCGTCGCAGTGCTTGGGTTACCACCGCATGCGACGAGCAGGGTTGCAAGGACAATCGACAGGATCAGGGACGACGGACGATACAACGTGGCCATTCAAAGCTCCTTCTGGTAGCAGGTCTAGGACGTAACGTATCCGATGACCTTGTCCTTCACGGCAGGCGCTGCAACGTCAGGTCGGCAGGGGCACGGCGAACGTCATTACACAGGTGTCAAGCCAGGCGAGAATTGCTTCCATTTGACCGATACGAAACTGGAGTACCAGCCAATCATAGGAATGTTCTGGTGAGGCTACCGCTTGCGACTGGAGATCGGCCAACCACTCCTGACAGGCGCTGCGCTGCCCGTCAATCAGGGCCGTAACGGTAAGGGGATCATCCTCGGCAAAGTAGAGCTTTGCCAGGAACTCCTGGCGAAAGTCCCGCCCATGTACGACGGGTGTGCGTAGCCACGCTCCAAAGGCAGTGCGGCCGTCGGGCGTGAGATACAACACCTTCCGCGGCGGACGTGTCCCCTGCGGCTCCGTCACAGTTGTAATATAGCCCGCCTCCTCCAGACGCCCAAGCAGCGCGTAGAGCTGGCTTTGTTTGAGGTGCCAGACGAGGCCAAGCTCACTGGTCTCCTGCAAGCGCTGATGCATCTCGTACGCATGCATAGGGCGCTGCGCCAGGAATCCGAGCAACGCATGCTCCAGTGTTAGCGGCACTTTAATCATCGGACTCATAGCACTACTTATCTCATAAATACTTAATTATCTTAGACGTTTGTACTGATTATCCAATGCATCGCGGGATATGTCAATCAAGTACTATTTAGACAAACTGCCTAAAGCCCCCGGCCTCTTTTTTGGATGCTTCGACTCTAGCAAGATGCCAGTCCATGCCGTATGCTATGTATGATTGAGTTGGATATTCCGCACAATCAGTCCGGTACTGCAGCAGGTTGCCTCGGATTGTATATCGAGCATTGTAATTGGTGTAAGGTCATGCCGCAGTCTCGCCTCCTGATCGCCGACGATGATTCGTTGATTCGAACGAATCTCAAAGAAGCTCTGGTTCAATTAGGTTATCTGGTTGTCGGCGAAGCAGGCGACGGTTTCAGCACAGTGAGCCTCGCGCGTGAACTCCGGCCAGATTTGGTAGTGATGGACATCAAAATGCCCCAGCTCGATGGCATCGAGGCGGCGCAGATCTTGACCCGCGACCGCATTGCGCCCGTTTTGCTTTTGACTGCATACACCGATCGTACATTGGTCGAGCGAGCGCGTGATGCGGGGGTCTTCGCCTATCTGGTCAAACCTTTTCGTGAAGCCGACCTGCTGCCAGCGATTGAGGTTGCGATGGCGCGTTTCGCCGAGCTACGCACGCTCGACAAACAGGTCGGCGACCTGCAGGAAGCCATGGCGACGCGCAAAATTATTGAGCGCGC
>JBBRHB010000108.1:0-11033 GCA_038223355.1 Chloroflexales bacterium | reverse complement strand
TGTATGACGTGTGGCGGAACAGGAGCCGAGCCCGGCCATGACCCGGTCAAGTGTCCCAAGTGTAATGGTACGGGCGAAGTGCGGGTCCGCGCACCGTTGTTCAATATGTTGACGGTTATGGCCTGTGACGAGTGCAATGGGACCGGTAAGAAGATTTCGGTGCCCTGCCATGATTGTCGTGGTCAGGGACGGAAGGCAGCGCAACGAAGCCTGTCGGTCAAAATCCCTGGCGGTGTCGACGAGGGCTCACAGATCAAGCTCCGAAGTGAGGGTGAGGGTGGTGCCCGTGGCGGGCAGTCCGGCGACCTGTATGTGACACTCGATATTAAGCCCCACAAGCTGTTCCAGCGCGAAGGCAATGATATCGTGCTCGAATTATCGCTCAATATCGCGCAGGCGACGCTTGGAACCGAGCTTGAAGTGCCGACCGTGGACGGTGATGAGCCGCTGATGGTGCCGGCCGGGACCCAACATGGTGCGATGTTCCGCATTAAAGGCAAAGGGGTGCCCTTCCTCCGAGGTAACGGTCGCGGTGACGAGATTGTGGTGACGCGTGTTGCTGTCCCAACCAAACTTACTGATCGTCAGCGCCAGCTCATGGAGGAACTCGCGGCTGAGTTTGGCAGTAGTGTCGAGGGCCATGAAGGTGGCTTCTTTGGTAAGCTACGCAATGCCTTTGGGCTATAGGAGGTCTGGACGTTGAGGAAAGATGCGCGCGGCGGACAGCGTCGCGATCAGCCTGGGGGTAATCAGTTCGCAGCCCAGCGGGCGACCGAATTAATCTATGGCCGCAATGCCGTGCGCGAAAGCTTGCGTGCCAAACGTCGCCGCATCAAGCGCCTACTGGTCGCGGATGGTGTTAAGATCGATGAGCGCATCATAGAACTCGAGGCCTTGGCTGATGAAGCCGGGATCGAGGTGTCCTACGGCGACCGCCAAGTCTTGGACGATATGACCGCGGGCGTAAATCACCAGGGCGTTGCGCTCGAGGTAGGTGCGTATCCCTATGCTGAGCTTACCGAGATGATTGACCTAGCCGCCGCACGCACTGAGCCAGCGTTAATCCTTCTGCTCGATCATCTCCAGGACCCCCAGAACTTGGGCACGTTGCTGCGTACCGCCGACGTAGTTGGTGTTCACGGAGTCATTTTCCCCGACCGCCGTGCCGCCGCTGTCACGCCGTCGGTCGTGAACGCCTCGGCCGGCGCTGTCGAGCACTTGCTGGTCACGCAGGTCACGAATCTGAACCAGGCCATTGAGGAGCTCAAAGCGCACAATATTTGGATCGTGGGCCTAGAAGACGACGAGCGCGCGCAGGAGTTCGACCGCGTCGATCTCAACCGTCCTATTGGATTGGTGGTGGGCACCGAAGGTTCGGGCCTAGCGCGCCTAGTACGTGAGCGCTGCGACTTCCTTGTGAAACTGCCTATGCGTGGCCATGTGGCCTCTCTCAATGCCGCGACGGCGGGCTCGATTGCCCTCTACCATTTGTGGCGGAGCCGAGCGCACTAATGCTGGCAATGGTCCATAACTGGGTCGACGAAGCAAGCGAGATCGCACGACGTTCTTATAACCATGTCACGATGCGCCGCAAGCCCGACCACAGTCCTGTGACGGTCGCCGACGAGCAGATCGAGACGCTGCTGCGCACGCGCATCCGGGCGGCCTATCCCGACCACACAATTCTGGGGGAAGAGCAAGGAACGAGCGGCGTGAACTCGCCCTACGTCTGGGCGCTTGACCCGATCGACGGTACTACGAACTTCGGCTATGGGTTACCAATCTGGGGCATCTCGGTGGGACTGTTGCATCACGGTGTTCCGGTACTGGGCTGCTTCTATATGCCATTGCTAGAGGAGTGGTACGAGGCCGACCTCACCGGTCCAGCACTTTTCAATGGCGAGCCTATGGCAGTTGCAGCTGATAACCTATTGCATGATACCGAAGCGTGGATCTGTGTCCCGTCGAACGTTCACCGCCGCTACCGCATCGACTATCGCGGCAAAGTTCGCGTGCTCGGCTCCGCTGCCGCGTATGTGAGTTATGTTGCGCGCGGAAAAGCGGTCGGCGCACTCCTCGGCCGGGTCAAGATCTGGGATGTGGCCGCCACCTTTGCCATCCTGGCGCGGGCCGGCGGGGCGCCACGCTACCTTCAGTCAGCCTCGCCGGTCGAACTTGGCCCGCTACTTGATGGTCGCTCGGCTCCCGCCCCCATCATTGTCGGGTCACCCGCGGCCCTTGATCTACTCCAAGCTACGATCACCCTGCGCGTCTAAAGCGTCGGTGTTTACAGTCCGAGTACCGTGGTTTCGTCACGCACGGCTTCGACGCCGGGTACTTCGCTGATTACGGCCACGATATTATCGGTGTCATCAAGATCATCGACCTCGCCCCGTACTACGACAGTACTACCAATTGTGGCGATCTTCAGCCGGCTTACTAAACCAATCGTCGAGCTATCGCTTTGAAGCGCGGCACGTATCTGTGCCGTCATGTCGTCATCATCTTCCGGATCATCGAGATCATGTCCACGGCCGCCATCCGGATCGAGGCTCATCGGCGGATCAGAGGGTGGCACATATGTTAGCCCTTCTTCGACGGCCTCCATGCTGTCCTGCGTTTCTCCGGCGCGCAACTCCCGCTCAACCAGCATATCGAAGTCGTCCGTCCCGTCGGGCGGATGACCGCGATCGGCATTGCCCTCATACACGTCCGTCATCGTTGAGCCTTCAAGCTGTCCAACATCGCTTTGATCGATATAGGCCGTTTCGTCGGGATTATTGGCGAACAACGCCTCAGGTACATCGTCAGCATCCATACCCGGCTGTGAAGTCGACGTTAGCTCAGGCGGGAGGTTATCCTGAGGTGTATGCAGCCCTGTTTGATCGCGATTACTCATGAGGATGCTCCTTGTCTGTTATCAGTGCAAAATGATGTGCCGGGCACGCCTTAACCCGCTGCTTAAAATCTACGGCGACGAGCAAATCGTCCGCTACCTCCCCCGCGTAGTAAGCTAATAACCGCTAGCAAGATGATCGAGCCGAGCGTCGCGTACACGAGGTCGAAAGGTTCGGGTCCCACCGTAATCGTGAGAATGTTGGGTAGGCCAAATTGATGGGCTAGGAAGCTGCCGAGGTATGCTCCAATCACCCCAATCACGATCGAGACGATGAATCCTCCGGGACTAAAGCCAACCAGCAGTTCTGCGATCGAGCCACAAATACCGGCAATCACCAACAAAACGAGGAGTGTCAACAAATCCAACAGTTACCTCCTGGTACGCGGAATGTAGTGGCCCGGCTCCACTTCGTCAGCTTCAAGGACCGGAGCCTGCGAGTTTGGTAGAGGTCCAAGTCCTAAGACACGGACGCCAACCCAGGCGAGTGACATGAGTGGTAACGGTCCATCGAACGGAATGAGGTCTTTAATTACGGCGAACGTGCGCAGCCCCTGGAGTTTATAGCGGCTCAGTAAGATCCAGGTAATGGGTGCCGAGAAAATATTCAAGCCAAAATCGAGCAGGTCAAGCGCCAGTACTAGCCCGAATGGTACAGCCCGCAAGGTTTGCACGAAATCAGCATTGGGTATGAGCTGAATCCGACGTAAACGGCGCGCAATGAGCATGAAGCCGACGAGCCCCACGACAGTTGCGATCACAAACAGTACAGCAAAGGTGCGTAGCACCGACATCAACCCTTCAGCCATGGTAGTCTCCTTGCTTCCAGCGGCGACACGCGCCGATGAGCAGCGTCAGCACGACCAAGGCTGCTACTGTTGCCAGTTCCAACCGAGCCCCCCAGCGTGGCTGGTGCGCTATCCAATCAAGCGTGCCAAACGGCCAAACGAGTGGTGCGGAAAGCCACAACAGTCCTGCTGCCACTGGGCTCGAAGGTCGTACTGCTAATAACAATAGCACCAGCCGTACCAACAGCAAACCAGCTACCAGGCTTAAGCCCATCGTCAGCCTGCCTCGGGCTCGGACGCTCATAGCGGGCACGGAAATTGATCGTTCACCTTACCCACCTTGTTGGAGACTGAGGTGCGCTGCCAGCGTGTTGCGCATTAAGAGCACATTGGTCATGGGACCGGTGCCGCCGGGCACGGGCGTAATCGCCCCTGCCACATCGACGGCGCTTGACCATTCGACATCGCCCACCACCTTGCCATCGTATTCATTAATCCCGAAGTCGATCACGGTCGCGCCGGGCTTAATCATCGCGCCTGTTACCATGGCGGGACGCCCGATCGCGACCACGAGTAGATCGGCACTCCGGGTAACAGTCGAGAGATCAGGGGTGCGTGAATGGCAGATCGTCACAGTCGCATGCTCCTGTAACAGCAGCAATGCCATTGGCTTGCCAACGACATTAGAGCGTCCCACCACGACCGCGCGCTGGCCTCTGATCGGCTGCTTGTAATAATGGAGGAGTTCGAGGCCACCGGCCGGTGTATTCGGCAGCAAGCTTGGCAGTCCTTGTGCCAGCCGTCCGGCGTTAAGTGGATGCAGGCCATCCACGTCTTTGCGCGGATCGAGCGCCGCCATCACGATGTTTACGTCGATGGTCAGTGGTAGAGGCAACTGCACAATGATGCCACTAATTGTCCTATCATTACTCAACTGTTGAGTAACGCTGACCACGGTAGCTTGCTCAACCTCCTTGGGTAAATGGACATGCTGGAAGCGAATGCCCACACTTTCCGCCGCCCGCTTGATCGAACGTACATACCACTCGGCGGCGGGGTCAGCACCTACTTGAAGAATCGCCAAGGTTGGTGGGCTGTCCAGAGCAGCGATGGCCGTTTGCAGTTCTTGCTTAATAGCAGCCGCAGCCGGTCGTCCGTCGAGGATAGTGGTCATACAGCTCCGACATGCAACCAAACATTTGGTACACACATAAAGATGGTAATCCGCTGGCCCTCATTGTAAGCAGCCGCGTGTGGCATGTCAAAAGCAGAGTGTCACATCGGCGTAATCTGATGCTCTAGCAGTGGTTCAGTTAATCCTGTACTCTCTAGAGAACCCCTATAAACGATAAAAGGCCCTCAAACCGTGCATACTATCTTAGTCGCTGAAGACGAGCCCGCTATTCGCCGGCTCATCGTACGGCGCATCCTGACGTTGTACCCGACCTGCACGATCCTGGAGGCCAGCGACGGTCAGAGCGCCCTCACATTATTGACGACACCAGCTTTGAGCGGTGTCATAACGGATCATATGATGCCCGGTGGAACGGGGCTTGCTGTACTCGCGGCAGTCCGTGCCCGCTCGCCTGACTTACCTGTGATCGTTATATCGGCCCATCCCACTATTGGTGCTACAGCGCTAGCTCATGGTGCGACCTTGTTCATTGCAAAGCCTTTCACACTGGAACAACTGGATGCCGCCTTATTACTCCTGCAGCCCCAGTGAAAGGATGCAACCTGCGCCGTTCCGCTTTATACTGTTGGTAGCGGTAACTGCCGCTCTTACTCAAAGCTACTATGCCGACCTTAACGTTGTTGGGACTGGGACCTGGTACGACCGAACTATTAACCGAACAGGCTCGCGCCCACTTGGCGACTAACCCGGTGGTATGGCTCCGTACACGTATCCATCCGACCGTCGCCGCCTTGCCAAGTCTAGCTACGGCGCGCTCGTTCGATACGTTGTATGAGTCGGCGCCGGACTTTGCCACGATTTACAACACGATTGCACGCGAGATATTGACCTACGTAGCTGAAGCCGACCTAACGTACGCTGTCCCCGGTCATCCACTCGTCGCGGAGACTACGACCCGCGCTATTGTACCCCTGGCTCGTGAGCGCGGTATCACGGTGCGATTAATTGCCGGTCTGTCGTTCGTGGAGCCGGTCTGCAATGCCCTCCAGCTTGATCCGTTCGGCCATGGTCTGCAATTATTGGATGCACTTGATCTTGTGCCGCCGTCTGCCGAGCAGCCAAAGGATGCAGCTGCTCGTGCTTGGTCCGAACTCCAGAATATAGGCCCTTATCAGCCGTCGCTGCTGCCCTTTCCGCTCGTCCCGACCCAACCTACGCTCCTGAGCCAGCTCTATAACCGGCGAGTGGCCTCCGAAGCAAAGCTCACCCTAATGGGTCGCTATCCTGCCGACCACCCGGTGAGCATCGTACTACATGCTGGCCTGCCGGAGGAGCAGGTGCGCATTGTACCCTTGCATGAACTCGATCACCAGCTGGATCTGGATCACCTAACCGCCGCCTACCTGCCCCCACTGGCTCCTCATGCTTCGGTGCGCGGGATCGAAGGGGTGCAGTGGGTGACGGCCCATCTTCTGGGGCCGAACGGCTGTCCCTGGGATCGCCAGCAGACGCCGGCGTCGCTCCGTCAATTCTTATTAGAAGAAACCTACGAAGTTTTAGAAGCGCTAGATGAGGGCGACCCGCAAGCGCTAAGCGAAGAGCTTGGCGACCTGTTGTTGCAAATCTTGATGCATAGCGAACTGGCTCGTCAGAGCGGCGATTTCGACTTTGGCGATGTTACCGCCCAAATTGCCGAAAAGCTGATTCGCCGCCATCCACACGTCTTTGGCGACCTCGTCGTTAGCGGCAGTGCCGACGTCTTGCGTAACTGGGATGCCATCAAGCAGCAGGAGCACGCGGCCCAAGGTAAGCAGCGTAACAGTGTTCTGGATGGTGTACCGAAAGGCTTGCCAGCGTTGGCGACGGCGCAACAGCTGACTCACAAAGCTGCCAAAGTTGACTTTGATTGGCCCGACCTGGCAGGTATTTGGGACAAGATCGAAGAAGAGCTTGAGGAACTCCGTGCAGTCGACGCCCATGACCCGGCGCAACTTGACCACCTGCAAGAAGAATTCGGTGATGTCTTGTTTTCCCTCGCAAACCTGGCACGCCGGCTTGATCTCGATGGCGAAACTGCGTTGCGCGAGGCGAATGCCAAGTTCCGGCGCCGCTTCGTCCGCATTGAGGTGTTGGCCGGTCAAGGAGGTAGCGATCTGAAAAGCCTCGACCTCGCTGCCAAAGACCGGCTGTGGGAGCAAGCCAAGCACGAGGAACGGCAAGCCGGTCGCGAAAAATGAATGCGCCGCTTGAACTCAATGTTGGCGATATTGTGCAGATGCGCAAGCCCCATCCCTGCGGCGGCGACCGCTGGCGCATTGTGCGCGTCGGAGCCGACATCGGTATTCGTTGCCTGACGTGTGAGCACAAGGTGATGCTGCCTCGTAGCGAATTCGAGCGCCGCATAAAGCGCATCATACCTCATGAGGAGCCGAAGTAATATTCAAAGTAACAAGGGTATTGCGCCGAGCTACCCCAGCGTGTATGCTAAGACCCATACCGCATCTTCGCGCGAGGAGCAACCATTCTACGAGTTCTACGTAGATTAAAATATGCGAACGAAAATCCTCTGGCTGTCGCTGCTCGTTGCGCTCTCACTCTGGTCGCTGGTAGGGGCGCAAGCCGACGGTGCCATCTACCGCGTGGAGGTTCCGTATGGTCTGACGGCTCCGGCGACGCGCCTAGTTAGCCGCGCGTTGTCCGAGGCGACTGCTGCCAATGCACAAGCGTTGCTGATCGAGATTAATGATGGGGGGGCAGTCATGGATCTGGCGCGCCCCCTGGCACGTGAAGTCGCTGCCGCCCATGTTCCGGTCGTAGTCTGGATCGGGCCACGTGGCACTAATGGTGGTGCGGCTGGCGTTCTGCTTATGACTGCAGCACATATCGCTGCCATGGCTCCCGGCACATCCGTCGGCGTTGCCCAACCCCTCGTTGATGTCGGGTCTTCCTTCTCAACTACCACACAACAGCAAGTCGTTGATGATTTTGCGACGACGCTGCGCGGCTGGCAGCTTGATCGCAGCCGCAACGCTGATTGGGCTGACCGCGCGGCCCGCTCGGGCGCGATTATTAGCGCCGCAGATGCACAAGCCGCTTTGCCGCCCGTGATCGACGTTGTGGCGGCAGACCAGGCTGAACTGCTTCAGACACTAGCAGGACGTACTGTCAAACTTGCCGATGGCACATCGCACCAGTTGCGAACCGTGGGGGTCCCTGTTCTAACGGTTGGTGCAACGGCCTGGGAAACGGTTAGCCAACTGCTGGCGCTGCCAACAGTTGCCTTTCTCTGCTTGGTGCTTGCGGCCCTGGCGCTGGGCTTGGAGCTATCGGCGCCGGGGGTTACTGTCCCTGGCGTTGGTGGCCTGGTGTTGCTCATTGCCGCGCTCTACGGTTTATGGGAGGCTCAAGTGCGTCCCTTGGCGATCATCGCCTTGTTAGGCGGTCTCGTGCTGCTGTGCGCGGAGCCGCTCGTGCTGGCGCATGGGGGGCTGGCAGCCGGTGGCTTGGTTTTGCTGGTGTTGGGTGCTCTCTGGCTTAATGACCCGGGCCACAATCCCGGACTAGCGGTCGCCCCGCTCGCCTTAGTTGGCACGGTGGTGCTGGTTGGCGCCGCGATGGCTGCCCTCGTCGGGCTAGCACTGAGTGTCCGCCGTCGCCGCCCACTGACGGGCCTAGAGGCTCTGGTCGGCCAGACGGCGGAAGTCCGGGAGCGTATTGATCCCGACGGTATGATCTTTGTAAACGGGGCTCTATGGCGGGCTTGGAGCGACCGTGGCCCCTTTGAAGTTGGTGAGTTCGTCCGCATTGGTGGCGTAGCCGAGCTACGCATGTACGTGCTGCCGCTAGAGGTCACAAATACGGCCCCGGCAGTTTAAAACGAAAGGCTTGCCCAATGAATGGTGCAGTAGGTGTGATTTGTGTCGCGGCGTTGCTGTTTGTAGGGGTCATGTATCTCTTCGCAGCAGTCCGCATCATCCCAGAGTACGAGCGGGGCGTTATTTTTCGGTTGGGCCGTTTGGTGGCGGCGCGTGGCCCGGGTTTGTTCTTCGTGTGGCCACCTGTCGAGCGTATGGTTCGCGTCGACCAGCGTACGCTGACGATGGATGTGCCCGGCCAGGAAGTGATCACACTGGATAATGTGACCATCAAGGTCAATGCGGTGTTGTATTTCGCTGTCATTGACCCATCGCGTGCGGTCGTTAATGTGATGGACTATATTCGGGCGACGATGCAGATCGCACAGACGACGGTGCGCGGTGTGATTGGCAAGGTCGACATGGATACCTTATTGGCCGACCGGCAGCGCATTAATAGTGAAATTCAGCATATTATCGATGAACAGACCGAGCCGTGGGGCGTCAAGGTCTCAATCGTCGAGATCAAAGATGTGGAGTTACCCCAAAGTATGCAGCGTGCCATGGCCCGTCAGGCCGAAGCCGAACGTGAGCGGCGCGCCAAGATTATCCACGCTCAAGGCGAGTTCGAGTCATCGATTAAGTTGGCCGAGGCTGCGGATATCATCGCGCACGAGCCGGTGACCTTGCAATTACGCTACCTCCAAACGCTCACCGAGATCGCCGCCGAGAAGAACTCAACGATCTTGTTTCCGTTCCCAATGGATATTGTCAAGCCATTCTTAGGTTTGATGAGCTCGCTAGAAGAAGTTGAGGCCCGCAAGTTAGATGATGGTAAAGCATCAACTCCCCAACGCGCTCAGCTTCCCCCGCAACAGGTGCCTCCGGCCCAATTGCCACCCGCCAGCTCAACTCCTGCTGTTGGCGGTCGAGCAGCGCCACAGCCCGGTCAGGGCGCTATACCTGCTCCTAGTGCACCCCCGGCACCGCCTACCCAACCATTCCAGGGGCCGAATATGGGCGATAATCGGAATTTCAACGAGCCCCCGCGCCGCTAGTGGACCGAGTACACAGAGTGGGCAAGCCAGGAGGCTCGCCCACTCTGTTTTAAGCAATAATCTGGTGGGGGTTAAAGGTCGCCAAACAAGATCGTTTGATCGCTTGGCTGAGCACGACTGCCGCTGCTATCTTCCAACGTGATCATAATCCACTTATAGCTATCTAGGGCTCCTTGTGCATGGACTGCGACCGGCTGCATCGGCTCAACACTAATGAAGCTTTCACACGGTTCTTTCACACCCTCGCGTGCCACCCAGATTTGGTACACCTTGCCGGGAGGTGGTGACGGGAGGTTCTTCACGATAATCACACCGCCACTTTGACCGTTAGTCATGTGCATCCATGCTTGTGCACCCGGCGCAGTCGCACTTTTCGGACTTAATGGCCGAGTTGCCTGTGTCTGCGCCAGCATAGCCATGGTCATTGCGTTCTGCCGTATCGCGGCTTGGATCGTCGTATAGCTGCGTTGTGCGGCCGCCGCATCCGCCCGGCTAGCATTCACCTCGCTTTGCATCCGCATGTTCCACATCGAGAACAAAGCCAGCACTGCTACCATCGGAATCCAGCTTGCCAAGCGCGCCCGATTTTGCGGCGAACGGGCCGGTTGCGTCAGGAATGCATCACGTTCGATCCGCTGCATTAGGCTGCTTTTGCAGCGCCCTGGTGGCTGCTGCTGAGCCGCTGCCAGAGCCAGCATCTGAGCCGTCTCGAGTGAGTCGTTCAGCTTTTGCTGGCACGGAGGGCAGTGCTTGGCATGTGCTTCAACTGCCGTAACATCGCTGTCCGGCAAAGCATGCAGCGCGTACGCCGCCGCTTCATCGTCGATATGGATCGTTTCTTTCATACGCGGCATGGTGTCCTAAAATCGGTGCTTATTCTTCAACGAGTTGGTGCCCTTGTAGCAGTGTACGCAATTTCTGTAATCCTAGACGCATCCGCGTCTTAACCGTGCCGAGTGGATTGCCTAACTGGGTCGCAATTTCTTGCTGTGTTAAGCCACCGAAGTACGCCAGCATCAAGGCTTCGCGCTGCTCTGTTGGTAGTTGATCAAGTGCTGCTCGCACCAGATCGCGCTGCTCTGCCATGACTGCATCAGCACCAATATCCGTTTCGCCCGGAATTTCGCTCAAAATTGGATGATCGTCATCCTCGTAGACTGCCTGGGGACGGACCTTGCGGCGGCGTAGCTCGTCAATACAATAATTGTGGGCAATACCGAACAGCCACGGTGCGAAGGCGCGGGATCGGTCGAAACTAGCCGCACGTTTCCAGACGCGCCAGAAAATTTCCTGGACCGCTTC
>JBBRHB010000107.1:0-11067 GCA_038223355.1 Chloroflexales bacterium | reverse complement strand
CTTGGTGGGGGGGGCAATGTTGGGGGGGTTAGCCCCGCGGGCTTGGGGGGGGGGGTTTTTCCCCTGGGGGGGGGTTGGGGGGTGGGGGCGGTGTATGGGGCGGTGGGTATGGCAGTCCTCTACCCCCAAGCAATCCCCCATACGATCCTGCACAACCAGTCCAGCCCGATCTTTCAGGTGGAGGTCAAAGCTGGACTGATAGTGGCGGAGGCGGCCAGAGTTGGAGCGACAGTAGCGGCGGTGGTCAGAGCTGGACTGATAGTGCCGGTGGCGGGAGCTTCAATGTTGGTGATAGTGGTGGCGGTGGCAATAGTGGTGGCGGTGGCGATAGTGGTGGCGGGAGTTTTGGTGGCGACAATGGAAGTAGCTTCAGCTAGAGGATCTGTGCATGAATATTAAGCGCGAAGTGCTGGCAACGGCCAACACTTCTGAGGAACTGCTCGATCAGCAAAAACGCAAGGCCGAAGAGCTTCATTTACTGCCGCCCCAACAAGACCAGCGCAACGATTGGGGGCCTATTTTTTCCGATCACGCCTACGATTTGCGGATCGACAAGAAAATAGGTATAGAGCAATATGAGCTTCATTTGCTCCGCAAATTGCAGCCAAACAGTTTGGTCGACCGCCTTCGCCAGCGCTAGTGTGTAACTAGCGCTTCGGGCGTTTCAAGCGGAGACGCCGTCGGGCGGGAATAAAGAATGGATCGCTTGCTCGAAGGTTCCGGCGACGTTGCCAAGTTTGCCCCGTCAGCGCCCCGGTCACCGTGATTGTAAGGTCGGTCAGCGATGCAGCTTTATCGGCTAGCGATACAACCCACGCTTCGCGTGTTCGTGGTCGGGGACTAAAAGGATACATATGCGTTTCGATCGCATGGCACACTGCATATGATTCGCCGTGATCAGCGGCCCAGCGAGCTGCAATTCCCCCATGCGTCGTTAGTGTTCCTAAGCGCGAGTCGATATCGTGGATCATGGCGGCCCGTACGCACGTCGCAATATCAGCTTTCATCACACGTGCCAGTTTATACGAAATTCGAGCAGATCGAAGCAAATGATCATGCTTAGAGATCGAATGGTGCATGTGGGTTTGCGTTTCTTGTACTTTCGGATCTTTGAGCAGATCATCGATCAGTGAGCGATCCATTATTCCTCCCGCTGCCACCATGGATAGTTCGCAGTATACCATGACGACTATAAACAGTAGGCTACTGTAGTCCTAGATATTGTCTCGTCCAACCCTGCTGCCAGTAAGTGCAAACAAATCCTCACTGCCAATCGGGTCACCGAGACCTTGTCTCCCAGTAATTGGCCAATCGTGTACAATGCCTAGTATGAGGCACTAATGCAAGCTGACCGTTCTGCGCTGTATCTACGCTTGCGCCCTTTCGCGTGGCGACTGCGGCTCCGTGACACCTTTGGCTATGCACAACGCACGGCATGGTTTCCTGGGCTTGGGCTTGTCGCGCTCCAATTGGCTGGTCATCTGTTACCGATCCCCCACCTTAATTGGTGGTCCTGGCTGCCAGCACTTGTCTGGCTTGGTGGAATGTGCCTGCTACTAATAGCGTGGCACCAACCGCCAGTTAACACAGCCCGACGGGTCGACCAACTACTTGGCCTCCGTGAACGATTATCCACGGCCTTGGAGCATGCTGACGACCCTTCGACCGAGCCTATAGAAGCATTGCAGCGCGCTGACGCCATTACCTTTGCCAGCCGCGTCCGGCCCAAAGATCTTGGCTGGGCCTTTCAGCGTCGTACCGTCGCCTGGCTGGTTCTGCCTTTGTTGCTTGGCAGTTCATTAATCATGCTGCCGAATCCGCAACAACATGTCCTAGCTCAACAGGCAGCCATTGCTCAAAGCATCGGGCAGACAACGAAGGCGATCGACACACAGCAACAAGCCCTCCGCAACAACAAAGAACTATCTGATGCCGAGCGTAAACAGCTGTTAGCCGAACTGCAGTCATTACAAAAGGCCTTACAGGCGAATCCAAAATCACGCGAAGAAGCGCTCGCACGCCTTTCGGCAACGGAGGGTTCAATACAGAGCCGGTTAGACCCTCAGGCAGATGCACGTCAGGCCGGTCTCGAGCAGCTGGCGCATCAGCTAGAGCAAGCCCAGAACATGGGCCAGCCACAGGCCCCTCAAGCAACCCAGGCAGCCCACGCTTTAGCCCAAGCTGCGCAAAACCTCGATCAGATGACACCCGCCCAGCAGCAGGCGCTACGCCAAACGCTTGAGCAGCAAGCAAACGCGAATGCCAACAGCAATCAGCCCTTGTCTCAGCAACTCCAACATGCCGCCGATGCCTTAACTAAAGGTGACAAGGCTGCAGCCAGTCAGAGCCTGCAGCAAGCCAGCCAAACCGCTCAACAGACGAGCCAGGGGCTGGCTAATAATCAGGCGCGCCAGCAGACGCTCAGCAAATTACAAGAAAGTCGTCAATCGGTTGCTCAAGCCGGCCAGGGCCAGCAAACAGCTCAACAGGGGCAACAACAAGGCCAAGCACAAAGCCACCAAGGACAAGGTCAAGCACAACAAGGCCAAGCACAAAGCCAGCAGGGACAGGGACAGAACCAACAGGGCCAGGGAAACAGCCAGCAGGGCCAAGGACAGGGCCAAGGTAGTCAACCAGTTGGCCAGAGCGGTGGTTCGAATGCCAACAATCTTGGTAACCAGTCCAGCAACGCTGCCGGCAAAGTTCAACCGAACGGCAAACCAGGCCAGGGTGCGGGAACCGGCAAAAACAATACTATCTATCAACCCTTTACCCCTAGTAACCAACAAGGTAAGCAGGAACAAGCCGCTGGCCAACAGGGGAGCGCCGGTCAAACACAGGTATCGGCCGGTCAGTACGCGCCCGGGCAAAATAATCAAGCGCTCGTACCATATCAGCAGGTTTATAACGATTATCACAACGCTGCGGAGCAGGCGCTCGACAGTTCAGCTATTCCGCCGCACCTCAAAGGCTATGTGCGGGATTACTTCACCCAACTAAACCCAGGGCCATGACGCTAAGGATCATGATCGATGACAACCGCCTCTCCCACCATAACTATCTCACCCGAGCAATTTCGCGCTGCGGCCACCGCCGTGGAAGCCGAAGTTGGCAAAGTAATCGTCGGCCAGCGTCCGCTGATCCGGCAAACCTTGATTACCCTGCTGGCTGGTGGCAACGTCCTATTAGAGGGTGTCCCCGGCCTTGCCAAAACGACGCTGGTGCGGACCCTCGCTGACGTACTCGATTGCCGCTTTTCACGCATCCAGTTTACCCCCGATTTAATGCCGGCCGATGTGGTCGGCACCACGATCATTGCCGAGGACGAAAGCGGCCGCAGACAATTCCGCTTCGAGCCTGGTCCGATCTTCTCCAACCTTGTGTTGGCTGACGAGATTAACCGTGCCACCCCTAAAACCCAGTCCGCCCTACTGGAAGCGATGCAGGAACGAACGGTCTCCGTCGCGAAAACTATCCATCAACTCGACAAACCTTTCTTTGTCTTGGCCACGCAAAACCCTTTAGAAATGGAAGGCACCTATCCGTTGCCAGAGGCACAGCTTGACCGCTTCTTCTTTAAGGTCGATGTGCCCTTTCCGTCAGTCGACGACCTGATCGAGATTGCACTCCGTACAACGGGTATGGAGAATGCTCGCCCAAATAAAGTGCTCAGCGGCGTTCACTTAGTCGCTATGCAGAGCTTGGCTCGCGAGGTGCCGGTTGCCTCGCATGTTTTGCGCTTTGCGGCGCGCTTGATTGCCGCAACTCATCCCGGTACAAAAGAGGCTGCGTCAATCACGAAACAATATGTGCGGTATGGCGCTTCCCCGCGCGGCATGCAAGCATTGATCTTGGCAGGCAAGATTATGGCACTGCTCGATGGTCGCTATAATGTGGCATTTACCGATTTACGTGCCGCTGCCCTGCCGGCCCTTCGCCATCGGGTCATTTTGAATTTTGAAGCGCAAGCCGAAGGCATCACCGGCGACGACACAATTCGTGGGATCCTTGAAACAGTTCGAGACGAGGGATGAGGATACCTAGCGGCATTTGGTCACCGGAAAGTAGCATGCGTGCATGATAGGTCCCCGTAGCGAGCCCGAACTATTTGATGCCTCGTTTCTCGCACAGATCGACCGCCTAGCACTGGTTCCCAAGCGTGCACTTGCGGGTGACTTGCAGGGCGAACGACGTTCGCCGCGCCGTGGTGCCTCGGTTGAGTTCGCTGATTTCAAAGCCTACGTACCCGGCGACGATTTCCGACAGATCGATTGGAACCTCTATGCCCGTTTAGACCGCTTCTTCCTCAAGGTCTTTGTGGCCGAGGAGGAGCTGACGATTCACTTTTTGCTCGACACTAGTCGTTCGATGGATTGGGGTCAACCGAATAAACTACGCTACGCGAAACGTCTTACCGGCGCCCTGGGCTATATTGCCCTATCAAATCTTGACCGTGTAACCTTAACGGCATTTGGGCAAAATGGCGTCATTGAAATGCCGCCTCAGCGCACAAAGCGAGGTGCCTTTCCACTCTTTCAGTTTCTGCAAGGCCTACAATCCGGTTCGCAAACTGACTTCGCCGGGGTATCTCGCCGCTACGCGCGCACGGCTCGTAATCCAGGACCACTCCTCTTATGCACAGATCTCCTTGATGCTGAATGGCAAACTGGACTCCAAGCACTCCTAAGCCGCCGCTTTGAAATTACACTCTTGCATCTGCTTGCACCAGAAGAGATCGAACCATCAATCGACGGTGACCTTCGGCTCATCGACGCCGAAGGAGGAGTACCGGTTGACTTGACCGCTGATCTTGAGCTCCTCACACGCTATCACGCGAACTTAACGACCTGGCGCGACGAGATCCGCACCTTTTGTAGCGGCCGGAGTATTGCCTACGTCCCGGTCACGACGAGCCTACCGATCGAAACATTGCTACTGCACCTCTTGCGCCAGCGCGGCATCCTGCGCTAACGTCCAGCGGAAGCCCAGAGCCATCGTCGATCTGGTATGCTATGCCGCCAGATTTAAAGGACACTTGGTATGATCTTACAACTTGACCTGCTGAAGCAACTGTTGGCAGTGCCGAGTCCATCGGGTGACGAAGCGGCGGCTGCCGCGTTATGGCGCGAGCATGCGGCAACCTTTGCTGACGAGGTCCGCGCTGACGTACGGGGAAATTCGGTGGCAGTGCTGAACGGTGGCCCACTGCGTATCCTTCTCGATGGCCATATCGATGAAATCGGCCTCATGGTCACCTATATTAGCGACGGTGGCTTTTTATATATTGCGCCAATTGGCGGTTGGGATGGCCAAGTCCTGGTGGGCCAGCGCGTCATCGTCCAGGGTCGCAAGGGAGTGATACGCGGCGTCATCGGAAAAACACCGATCCATTTGTTGAAAAGCGAAGCACGTGAGCGCGCAACCAAGGTCGACGACCTATGGATTGATATCGGGGCACGTGACAAAGCCGAAGCTCAGTCGCTTATCCGCGTCGGTGCAACTGCCGTGATCGATACGCCAGTCCTTGATCTGCCGAATGGCCGTTTGGCCGCCCGCGGCCTTGATAACCGGGTCGGCGCCTTCGTCGTCATCGAAGTATTACGGGCCTTAGCCCAAGAGCGCCCTCGTGCCACCGTGGCTGCCAGTGCTTCCGTCCATGAGGAGATCGGCGGCGCAGGGGCACGTGCTGCCGCCTGGAATTTCAACCCGAAAATCGCGCTGGTTGTTGATGTAACCTATACAACTGACGATCCCGGCGGCGACAAACAACAGTGGGGCGAGGTCGGTCTTGGCAGTGGAGCGGTCTTGTCGCGCGGAGCCGCAAATAGCCCTGTGTTGTTTGACATGCTCTGTGAGAACGCCGAACGCGCCGCAATTCCGTATACCGTTCAAGTTACGGCGGCCTACACTGGCACGAACGCTGACGTTATTCATGATGGTCACGGCGGTGTTGCGACGGCTATCATCAGCATACCCAACCGTTATATGCACTCACCGAGCGAGATAATCCAACTCAGCGATGTCGAGCACACGGTTCAACTCATCGCAGCCTTCGTTCGTTCGCTACCTGACGAGCCTGACCTGGTACCGCACTAAATGTCGCTAGCTCAAACGAGAATGTCATAACACGCTGTATTCATTCAACAAGACGTCAGCTAAACGTCATCTATTAGGCGATAAAGGAGCTAACTATCGCCTGTATACTGGCAACAAATGTACTCCAATCATTATATTCCAATTGCTTTAAGAGGACGATCTATGCTTAAACGTATCGGGCTCATCATTCCCCTCCTTCTCGTGGTTGCCGTGACCTGGCCACAGCACACGGCGGCTGCTCCTACGCCCGATCTCACCGATCCTAAGGCGAGCCCTTTCGGCGTTGTGACCGCATTTGGCAACCGTGTGCGTGAAGACGAAATGGGAACGGCGGTTCAGCTACTCAAGGAAGCTGGTGTGCAATGGACCCGTGAAGAGATTTTTTGGGATCGTGTCCAACCGCAAAAAGGCGGCCCCTTTGTCTGGGACGGTCCAGGCGGTGGCATGTATAACTATGATCTCGCCATCAGCAAGATACACGGCGCAGGAATCAATGTTCTCGGGCTGCTAGACTATAATCCCGCGTGGTTCAAAGGTCAAAATCCGCCGCTGGATGCTTGGCTTGGGGATTGGGGCACATATGTCTACAACACCGTTGCACGCTATGGCCACGTTCGCGGTCAGATCAAATATTGGGAGATTTGGAACGAGGAAAATCTGCGTAACTTCGGTTACGAGAATGGCCTGTATACGATTCAAGATTACGTACGGGTCTTGAATTATGCTCGTGCAGCTATCAAAGCCGCAGATCCCGATGCGGTCATAGTGCTTGGAGGTGTGGCAGCGATCTGGTCTCCACTCAACCAAGATCATGAATATGATGTCTTAGACTACCTACAACAATTGCATGACGCTGGTGGTTGGGCCTCATTCGATATTCTGGCGATCCATCCATACCGACCGGGCCCCCCAGAAGCAGCTACATGGCGACGAGATACTGCATTAGATGTGGAAGCTGAGTTGAACGCTGTCGATGGTCTTAATCATATCTTGGGGGCAAAGCCAATCTGGATCACGGAAGTAGGCTGGTCAAACTTCAGTGGGACGTATGGCGTTTCCGAAGATGATCAAGCGTCGTTCATGGTACGGATGTATTTACTAGCGCTGGCTCACCCTAATGTGCAACGCGTCTTCTGGTATGACTTCCGCGACGATTCATCGCCGAATACGCTCTATCATCAGCCGGTCTACGATGATCATGAGGCGGAGTATCATTTTGGCCTGCTGCGACGCAGTTTTCCACTCGATCCAGGAAAGCCTGATGTTCGTAAACCGTCGTTTTTAGCATATCGGACAATGACCGAAGTGCTCGGCGGTATGACAATGAGTGGTATCCTGCGCGATGGAAACGATCCGTCAATGCCGGGAACGTGGGCCTACCGGTATGATGGGAGTGGCCGCGCTGCGGTTGTGCTGTGGCGGATAGGTGGAGCTGTTCCGCCGACGCTTACGATCCCATGTGCATGCATTAGTGCTACCGTACGGCGCTCCGATGGCAAGGCACTCGCACTCGTTGCAACGAGCGGCACGGTGCAAGTCCAACTCGACATGATCGGCACGCCGCTGTATGTCGAGTGGGGCGATGATCGTAGTAAAACTGGGCCGTTCTTTCCACAGACTGGGCACCACATCAGTTCCCCCTTCCTAGATTACTGGCAGGCGAATGGGGGCCTTGACCAATTTGGCTTTCCGATTAGTGGTCCGTTGACTGAGGCTGATCTGCAAACTGGTGCAGCACATTTAGTCCAGTACTTCGAGCGCAATCGTATGGAATATAATCCGGCACTCAGAAATACACCTTTCGCGGTTCAAATTGGTCGTTTAGGTGACGACTATCTTCGCCGTATAGGTGTAGATTGGCAAACACTTCCCAAGCAGCCTGATCCACCACCGCCGGAATGCAATTATTATGCTGAAACCGGACATCGCTTGTGTGATCCATTTAAAAGCTATTGGGAACAGCACGGTGGCCTCCCAATCTATGGATTACCATTATCGGAGGCCTTTGACGAGCAAGGACACCTCGTTCAGTATTTTGAACGAGCCCGCTTTGAGTGGCATCCAGATAAGGCAGGAACACCCTATGAAGTTGAGCTAGGGTTGCTGGGCACACAACTCTACAGCCGTTGGGGCGTGTATCCCTGATCCGAAGGCAGCACCATTTTGGTGCTGCCTTCGTTACTCCATCAGTCTTTGTTCGCACCCAAAGGCGAATCATCTTTGCTTGTATAATTCAACATAAGGCCAGCTAGCACCCTAGCCGGCGAGAGGTAAGCCAATAATGGAGCAGCCACAGCTACGAGCTACACTAGAACGTCTGGATAGTGAACTTTCGGCAACAACGACAGTTGAGCAGGACCGGCAGGCAGTACTGTCAAACGTACGTTCCGATGTACACCAACTGCTTGCAGAGCCGGAGGCTCAACAGGCGGAGGAGCACCGCTCCCTACGCCAGCAATTGGTGGCGGCAATCCCAACCTTTGAAGCTACACATCCAACCTTGACGACGACGATGAGCGAAGTTATCGATATGCTGGACCGCATGGGGCTGTGAGCGACGCGGTTATCAAGTCCATGACCCCCATCGATCAGATCTATCAAGGTGATTGCCGTGAGGTACTTGCCTCTCTTCCTGCCCAAAGCGTCGATTTGATCTTTGCCGACCCGCCATATAACTTGCAACTGCAGCAAGAGTTACGACGACCAAATATGACGAAAGTAGACGCGGTCGATGCTGAATGGGACCAATTCTCTAGCTTCGAGGCCTACGACCAGTTTACGTCTGCATGGTTAGCGGCCTGTCGACGCGTGTTGAAAGATACTGGCACCATTTGGGTTATTGGCAGTTATCACAACATCTACCGCGTGGGAAGCATTCTACAAAACCTTGGCTACTGGTTCTTGAACGATGTGGTGTGGATTAAGGCGAATCCCATGCCAAACTTCCGGGGAGTGCGCTTTACAAATGCGCATGAAACGCTGTTATGGTGTAAAAAATCGAGTGACCAGAAGGTCTACACGTTCAATTATCATGCACTGAAGCTCATGAACGATGATAAGCAAATGCGTAGTGACTGGCATCTGCCACTATGTACGGGGGCAGAACGGCTGCGCGTGGACGGAGTGAAAGTTCATCCTACACAGAAGCCAGAGGCACTCCTCTATCGTGTGCTTCTAGCAAGTACGCATCCGGGCGACATTGTACTTGATCCTTTTTTTGGAGCAGGCACTACAGGGGCAGTTGCCAAAAAGCTCGGCCGGCATTTCATCGGCATCGAACGTGAGTCGGGGTATATTACGGCGGCACAAGCGCGAATCGCAGCGATAGCACCGGCGCACTTTGATGCGGAAGTCTATGGTCACTATGAAAGTAAACGTACCGCGCGCCGCATCCCTTTTGCCGCCCTGCTAGAGCACGGCCTTCTTGTACCGGGGCAACAACTGTATTTTAACCAAAGCTCTGAGAAACGGGTGACAGTCCTGGCCGATGGTTCGTTACGAACACCTCGCGGAGAGCGGGGATCGATCCACAAAATTGGCGCGCTCGTGGGAGAGGTCCCAGCCTGCAACGGCTGGGACCATTGGTATCAGCAGGAAGCAAACGGCCAGTTCGTGCTGATCGATGCATTGCGTGCCCAGCTACGCTCATCATCTTCTCCATGAGGACTAAGGTGTTGCTCCCAATCCAGTAGCCTTCTCAACACCAACTGGTTGATCTAACTCAATCGTATCAATCAGCAGATTCAAGGCACGCTGTGCAACCTCCAGTTGCTGCCGCGCTAGGCCAAGCTCTTGACGCGCTTGTGCCAAGCGATCTTCTGAACGCGTCAATTCATCGACGTAGCGCCGCGCAAGATCACGCTCCTCACGGCCTTGCCCTAGCGCTTGGAGGTTGCTTCGCAACCGTGCTTGATCGTCAGTCAACTCGTTTATATCACTAGCTAGGCGGTCGACGACTGCTTCGCGTTCAGCCACCACCCGGAATTGCGCCGCCACTTGCTGCAACGCCATCGCGACTGCCGGATCATCGTTGGTTTGGTTGATAAACCAGGAGATCTGATCGACGGAACTTGTATGCAGTGCATATTGCTGCACGATAGTATGATGGTCGCGCACGACCAACTGCGTCCCGCTATGGGGCGGCAGCGGCACTTCATAGCGGTAATAGGAAGCAGTGGTTTCAGCGGGAGCAGGGTCTGGCACATCCCAGCCTTGGCGTACCGGATGCTCGATGATCACGTTGCGCTCGTCCGCCGTAACACTGGCCAAGCGATACATCGTAGTCGCCGTTTCACGCACATCATAGGCAATAAGCCCTTGCGTGATGCGCGCATGGATTATTTTGCCCGATGTACTATGTTGCTGGGCTTCTACACGGCAGCCCAGGTCAACAGCGTAACACACCAGCCGTGCTTCATCCGGCTTGATGACATCGATCAGTGCCTCGCCAACGTAGTTGTCATCCTGCAGCATCGTGATCGGGCCCGCGTCAAGCGTCAAGCCCGTGGTATTACGCAGACGAACGGCATTCAAGGGATGGACCGGCTGGACGCTCAAGTTATAGACCACCACGGCCTGTCCTCTCACCTTGCCGGCGAGCACTGGAATCAAGGCAGCCTGCTGGGCAGGAATCGTCACCGGATGGTCAAGATGGTACTCGAAAAGATCACCGACCGAGCGGGTTGAGGTAGGCGGCGGTGGTGCGGCGACCAACTGCGCGCTTAGCGTGCGCCCCTTTGCCTGTGCGCTGTACCCCACCGCACTACGAACGCCCCTCACCTGATCCTGCTCGCCCATACTCGCTAGCAAACGTTGTGGTGCTGGAGCAGATATCGCCATTGGCACCATTCCGGCCTCAGCGATCGGCGGTGCCAGCGTTTCCACTTCTGGGATCGAGGCCGCCGGGCGCGATCGAAAACGTGGATGTGACAGATCGAGCGTAAAGGACAACGGCATGCCGCTTATCAATGC
>JBBRHB010000106.1:0-11080 GCA_038223355.1 Chloroflexales bacterium | reverse complement strand
TTCCCGGCGAGGCGTTTCGTAAATATATTAAAGAGTGCTACCAACAGAACAATCTGATCAAGGGCAAGCTGGTGATCGGGACAAAGCCGGTTGATTTGGGCAGCATTGAGTGTCCACTCCTGACGATCACCGCGACGCGCGACCACATCTGCCCACCGGCCTCGGCGGCCATATTGAACGATCTCGTGTCAAGCGCCGATAACCACGTGCTCGAGCTAGCAGGAGGGCATGTCGGGATTGTCGCGGGGCATGGTGCCAGAACACAGCTTTGGCCGCAACTTATCATGTGGTTGCAGGAGCACAGAGCGGACGGGATGCGCTAGGGCGTTATGGCTAAGATCATCATTGATGGGCTCCAATTCCACTATGTTGATACAGGGACCGGTGCCACAATCCTGTTTGTGCACGGCAATATTGCTTCGTCGCGCTGGTGGCTGCCCACGATCGAGCGCCTTCCGACCGGCTTTCGCGCTGTCGCGCTCGATATGCGCGGCTATGGCTTGACTGATAAACCGGGAACGGGCTATACCATTGCGCGACGCGCCATGGACCTCCACGATCTCATTAGAAAGCTCGATCTTGGACGGGTGCACCTGGTTGGTCACTCGCTGGGCGGTGCTGTTGCGCTACAATTTGCGATTGAGAATCCCCTGCTCGTACGTTCGCTAACATTGCTCGCTTCCGCACCCCTCGACGGGATGGTGGCACCACGATCATTGGAAGGTGCCATCCCAACGCTACTAAGCACTCGCGCAATGTTCATACAAGCACTGCGCCGCTCGTCACCGACAGGACCATTCGGTGAGGCATGGGAGCGGTTAGTCGATGACGGGCTGCTGGCGGACCAGCAGGCCTGGATTGATGCCGGCAGGACGCTGGGGACGTGGAACGTCGAACAGCAACTCACAACGTTCACCGTGCCTACGCAGGTCGTGCACGGAGCGGTAGATTCGGTTGCGGAACTTAGCAGTGCACAGCATGCTGCTCAAGCGATCAAAGGGGCCCAGTTGATCATCTTGGACGGCATTGGCCACTCGCCGCATGTTGAGCGACCCGAGGAATGGACCCAGCAACTCGTCGCTTTTCTCCACGCTCAGTCTTAGCAGGCGCAGAGCATGACCTCTATATCCTTGACGTTTGCGTTACTTTGTACATATTGTACAAAATCTCCCGCTACAATTTAGTATCTTCTGCCTAATGTATTTACTCGCATGCCTTGCTATACTCATAGCCGGAGGGCAGTGCTTGCCGCTCTATATGCGCTATCAGGGTAGAGTGCACTCGACACGAGCGACCGCAGCTTGGTGCTCCTGCCCGAATCCCCGACGTATGTGCCCTTCATCGCCAGCCACTTGGTCGGGCCGTATGTTCCGCAGAGGCACCATCTACACTCGAAAAGGAGGTTTTCGTCTCGATCCCACACCCCCGCTTGTGTCATCGCCGACTCAGCAGGATGCAGTGATGTAATCCCCACCAGCAGCTATTTCCATAAGGAGGAGACGATGGCATCAGCTTATGATGCGCCTAGCGGCGGCAGCCAACCAACAGAGAGCGGCCCAAAAAAGACGCTAAGCGTGACCGGCGTAACAATTAATGCGATGGCGCTCATTGCGCCGGGGGCATTCTTGTGGATCACGTTTCAGCTACAGGCAGCACAAACCGGTCCCGATGGGAAAACCAGCACAGCGTTCGACATGTGGCAGGGCATTGTCTTTGCCTTAGTCCTTGCATTCTTGACAGCCATTTCATATGCGGAACTGGCAAAAATCTACCCCGAGGCCGGCTACGGCAGTGCCTATTACTTTGCCGAAAAGGCCTTTACGGATAAGAGCGAGGCCAAGCATCACCGCTGGGCGCGCCTTTCGAAGTTGGTCACGGGTTGGGCGGCCCACCTCTTCTACTGGGTCTATCCGGGCGTAATGGTCACCTTTATGGCGATCCTCGTTAGCTATATCGCCGGCCTGTTTGGGGCGAAAGATGCGAGTGGCAATCCGGGTCTACCACTCTTCGTGAATATTCTGGTGGCACTGGCCTTTGCCGCCCTCGTCGGCTTTATCGCGATGCGCGGCATCAACGGCTCGACGATGACGAGTCTGGTGGTCAACGTTATTCAGCTAGTCACGCTGGTCTTCTTTTCGGTGTTGGCGATTGTATATCGCGCACGCAATCCTGACCACGCCATCTTCGGGACACTGACCGACGGAACGCAAGTAGGCCATAGTTCCTGGAGCTCAATTATCCTGCCGCATTCAATGAGTTCAGTTTTGTTTCAATCAACAGTAGCGATCCTGATCTTGGTAGGCTTCGAAAGCTGTACAGCATTGGGAGCTGAAGCGAAAGACCCCAAGCGGAGTGTGCCCCGCGGCGTCCTTTTGTCGCTCGTCATTCAGGGGTTGTTTGCCTATCTGATCGAATACTTCGCGGCGAACTATGCCCTATCTGACAAACTCGTCTATCAAGGAACCGATGCAGCGGGCAAAGCTGTGACGTATAGCGGCATGGCCGCTGCGGCACAATCCCAGGCTCCAATCGGTGACATGATGCGGTTGTTCGGTGATAGCTTACTCGGCGGCATCGGCTTCGGTTTGGCAGTAACGATGGCGGTCACGGTGGGCTTGGCGATCTTAGGAACCACATTGTCGTGCATTAACACGGGCGTACGCGTGAGCTATGCGATGGCCAAAGACAAAGAAATGCCTGAGATCATGGGGCTGATGCATGGCACGTTCGCCACGCCGGTGGCCGGGGTTTGGATTCTGACGCTCGTTTCGGCAATAATCGGGGCAATCGGCGTAATCAGCACCGTAGTGCAAACGGGCATTGGTATTGCCAGCAACCTTGGCACTTTCGTCTTATACGCCTTGATCTGCGTCTGGACGATCATTGCCTTTCGTGGGCGCAAAGAGCACAATCACCTGCTTCATCTGATCATTCCGGTAGTTGGGCTAGTTGCCAATCTGGTGATGATTACAACGATCTTCTATCTGGCGTTCGTCGCAGGTGGCAACAGCTCGACCGAAGGGTTTATTGCGCTCGGCTTCGCCGGAATATGGGCGCTGATCAGTATCATTTATGTTCTGATCACAAGTTCGCGGAGTGGTCGTAAGCTGGTATCGACCCAAACGGTGTAGCCGGACGTAACTAATACAGCGCGCGGGCAAGCAGGTTTACGACCTGCTTGCCCGCGCGCTATACTGATTCTGTGAGCCATTCGTTTCCCAACGTAGCTATGAAGCAAGCTAGCGTATGAGTATGATCGAGTATGCAGGGCGTTGCGAGCAGGGCCCTGTACGTCCGAACAATGAAGATTTTATCGCCCAGCAGGTGCCCTCCGACGACGAGCTGCGGCTGCGCCGAGGAATGCTGTTTGTCATTGCCGATGGGGTTGGCGGGAGCCGGGCCGGTGAAGTTGCTAGTCGCGTGGCAACCGAGCAGCTCATTGAACACTATTATGGCAGCCGAAGGCAGCCACGCCGAGCGTTAGCAGATGCGTTCAAGCAGAGTAATCTCCAGGTATACGATCTTGGCTTAAGTAACCCCGAGTACCGCCGCATGGAAACTACGTTGACAGCACTTGCACTGATGGGCGATCAGGCGCTGATCGCCCACGTTGGCGACAGCCGTATTTACCGCGTTCACGCGACCAACGTCGAACAGCTCACGAACGACCACTCCGAAGTCGGTGAGCTCGTGCGCATGCAGTTAATCAGTGTCGAAGAAGCGCGCCACCACCCGCGACGAAATATTATTACGCGGAGTATCGGCAACGATTTGTTGCTTAAAGTCGACGTTCGCAGCGTACCGGTAGCTCCGGACGACATCTTTGTGCTCTGTAGCGATGGCCTATGGGAGCCGGTTGGAATGGAAGAGATTGCGGAGTGTGTCACCTTACTCCCGCCCGATGCAGCCTGCCAACGGCTGGTCGATCTAGCAATCGAGCGGGACACGTGTGATAATGTATCCGTGCAGGTAATTAAGGTGCTGGGATGGGAGCAATCAGTGACGTCCCTAAACGGTGGGCGTACAAACATTTTTCAACGCGCGTTCCGCTTTTTAGGAAACGGCGAGCAGCCCACGACATGATAGCGCCAGCTGACGGCGACGTATGAATCTACAGGCTGGCGAACAGATCGACGGCTATACGGTACTTCAAAAACTCGGTCAGGGGGGCATGAGCGAGGTCTACCGCGCCGAAGATGCTCAGCATCGCCGCGAGGTTGTCCTTAAATTTCCCCACGAAGATATGATGGGCGATCCGGCGACATACGAGCGCTTTCGGCGTGAGGTTAAGATCGGCACGATCCTGACGCACCCGAATATTCAGAAACTGTATGAACTTAAAGGGGACACGCGCGCGCCGTACCTGGTCCTGGAGTATGTGGAAGGCCAGACATTGCGTGAAGTGCTGCGCCATGAGCATCGTTTGGGAGACGACCGTGCGCGGCAGATCGGTGTTCAGCTCGCGGAAGCTTTAAGTTATGCTCATACCCGCCATGTTTTTCATCGTGACCTCAAGCCTGAGAATATTATCATCACGGCGGATGGGCAAGCCAAAGTTATGGATTTTGGGATCGCCTTTGTGGAAGGGGCACGGCGCATTACCTGGGGTTCACTTTCATCACAGGTTGGGACGCCGGATTACATGGCACCCGAGCAGATCAAAGGTGTTCGTGGAGACGCACGCACCGATATTTACGCGCTCGGCACGATTTTGTATGAATGCCTCGCGGGCCGCCTACCATACCGTGGTGATAATCCGTTGGTCATTATGAACCAGCATGTAACAATGAGCCCTCCGCCGATTCACCAGTGGTACCAGCATGTATCACCGGCACTTGAAGAGGTGGTCATGAAGGCACTACGACGCGAGCCGCAGGGCCGATGGCCTTCGATGCAAGCGTTTATGGCTGCTCTGGAGCACCCGGAGGGGGTGGATGTGGCTGGCCTCCAAGCTGAACGTCTAGTTCAGGAACGGGCCGTGGCGTCTGGGAGAGTGCTGGAGGAGTTTGGCCTCCCTTTATGGCAAATTATTTTGATTGTGGTTGCAATTCTGCTGGCGCTGATCGTGATCGGCATCCTAGCACAGCTCGCCCATAGGGCATAAATTGTAGATGCGAGGAGTATCGAAGGGCATGGCTGACACGTCTTTATCCCACGCACGACCCAGTGCCTGCCGCACCCGGCTGGAACGCATCCAGGCGACAGCCCAAAAGCATTGGCTTGGTCGTGGGGCGACGCCGGAGCAACAGGCGAGCAGCGACGAGATCCGTCGGCAATATTATGTCACGGCGCAGGAATACCACCGGTCGGCGCACGCACTCTATGAGAGCTTACATGTTCAAATGAAACGTGCTGCAGCACACAAGGCACCTTTTGCGTTGCCTAACCGGAATGTTCAATTATTCTTGGCTTATTCAATTTTGTGGGAGGCGTTCAACCACGTGTATACGGCCGCAGCCTATACCCACTTTGCGGCAGAAGGTCCTGACCGGGCCGAAGTTGAAGATGAGCGTACCAAAATTGATCGCGTCCTTAACCCGCCCATCTTGACCGACGCCGATCTCAGTAAGATCACCGTCTTAAAGAATGGTGAGACAGTCAACCATGCCCTAAGCCGAATGGTCAATCGCAGTAGCCGCGAACTTAAAGAAATCTACGGCAAGACCGATGATCATACGCTGACGGATATGGACGCATTTTTACAGGGCGTGGTAGCAGTGACAGAGGTCCAAGATGCAGCTGGAGAGTGGCAGCGGCAAGCGCAGCATGAGAGCTGGACTGTGCAAGCGCGTAATGCGCGTGGAGAGCCGATTAATGGTGATGATCCATGGAGTCCCGAAAAGTACCGCAGTGTGCTTCGCTGGCACTGCTATCAAATTCGCACCAATCTTAATTTTGTTGGTAAGTCCGAAGGATCGATCGACGATGCGATCTTGATCATCCGAGCATTTTGTCTTGTTGACCCGATTGTAGGGATGCTCCTCCAACCAGTGCGGCAGGCAGCGATCTTCGCACTGTAGGCCGGGTTAGTACGTGCTACAGTACCGCAATCATGGCTCCGCAGGCGGGGTTGTGCAGTTGGAGGAAAGCAGCCACGATACCAGGATCGAACTGATGCCCACCCTCACGCTCAATTTCGGCTAAGGCCTCTGGTACTGACCAGGCCTGCTTGTATGGCCGCTTGTGAGTTAATGCATCGAAGACGTCAGCAACAGCAACAATACGACCGACCAGCGGAATAGCTTCGCCTTTAAGACCAGATGGATAGCCAAGGCCGTCCCAACGCTCATGGTGGCTCAACGCAATTTCCTCGGCCAACTGTAGCAATTCAAAGTGACTGCCGGATAGGATGCGGCCGCCAATCGTGGTGTGAGTCTTGATCTCTTCAAACTCTTCTGGCGTTAGTTTATCGGGCTTAAGCAAGATTGCATCGGGAATGCCGATCTTCCCGAGGTCATGAAGGGATGCGGCACGTTGCAGCAATTCCCTTTTGTCCGGTTGGATATGCAGAGCTTCAGCAAGTTGAACAACCATTTGACTAACACGATAGGTATGCATACCTGTCATATCATCCCGGTACTCAGCAGCACAGGCAAGGCGTTCTAGTATTTCGATCTGCGCGTCTTGTAGCGCTTGAGTACGCTCATGGACCTTGATGTCCAAGATGTAGTTCTGTTGTTGGAGCTCCAAGTTAAGAAAACGCGTTTCGAGCAAATTCCAAATACGCAGCAGCACTTCAACCGGATCGAAGGGTTTGGTTAAAAAGTCCTTCGCGCCGAGCGTTAAGGCTCTGCGCTTCGTGTCGGCATTAATATCAGCAGTTAAGACCAGAATCGGCACATTAGTACTGGACGTTCGACGACGCAACTGTTCCATTACTCCGAAGCCGTCGAGATATGGCATTAGTAAATCGAGCAAAATCAGGTCGGGCTGACACTCGTTATACCGGGCCAATACGGTACGTGAATCCGTGATCGGCACAGTGTTCGTGTAACCTTCTTGTTTCAGCAAACGCTCTAAGAGCCGAACGTTTGCTTCCTTATCATCGACAAGCAGGATCCGTGCTTGCTTAATAATCTCATCTCGCATTTCTATCGATCCTGTTTTCGTCTCATTGATTAGTGTGGAGCAAGTGCATCGTTAATACTTCACGATGTAGGTAAAAACTTGGTTGTGTTAACACAACGTATTATACCGATGATCCAGAAGGTGTGCGTACCATCTGGCTGGGTGCCACAACGCTAGGTAGCCATTCCCTCACGTCGGACCAAACTCGCACGCAGTTTCGACCGGCGCGTTTGGCATCATGCAACGCTTCGTCCGCTGCATGATTGAGGGAGCTAGCACTATCGCATTCAGGAAAACTAGCAAGTCCACAGCTGAACGACACTGTAAAGTCATCGTGGTCGGTCTGGTGTCGGATCTGCGCGAACGTAGCCGAAATATCTTTCATCAGATCGATAGCCAGATCCAGCGGTGTCTCAGGCAGAATTACGACAAACTTCTCCCCACCATAGCGCCCAATGACATCGGTTATGCGTAAGTGCTGTTGAAGCAGACGAGCAAGCCGTTTGATAGCTCGATCACCGGCAAGATGACCATAGCTATCGTTGACCGTTTTGAAATGGTCGATGTCGAGCATAGCGAGCGTTAATGGCGAGCCGCAAGGTGTAGCGCGGGCCACCTCAAGCACTAACTGTTCCTTAATCTTGGTAAAGTTAAATACCCCAGTTAGACTGTCGTGAACCATAAAGAAACGTAACGTCCGGGCGCGCTGTGCCCGACTGGCCACCCACGAAACTAGGTAGTCGGGCGCGATAGGCTTTTGTAAAAAATCGTCGGCTCCGAGGCCGATTGCAGTCAATTGGTTATGCACGCTCGCTGCCGCAGAAAGGAACAGGATTGGAGTACTGATGTAGGCGTCCTGCTGCCGAATCACAGCTGCCAACTCTAACCCAGTACAGCCCGGCATATAAACATCCATCAGGATTACATCAGGTCGAAACTCGCTCAACGGCGCGATCACGGTTAGCGGATCATTAACTACACACGTCGTCATACCGGCCTGGACGAGCGTATGGGAAAAATAGTCGGTTAAGATCCCATCATCATCGACTATCAAGATACGGTAGGGAACTGGGGCACGCTGGGCGATAAGTACATCGAGCTTGTCGAGCACATCGCCGATGTCGAGCGGCTTGATGAAGTAGGCTTGGCCGCCAGCACGTGCTGCCGCCAGGCGGCTGGCAAAATCGCTCTGATCAGCAATAACGATGATCGGAATGGGAATGACATGCGAGCGATGCATCGCCGAAATCATGGCGGTGCTGGTAGCATCGACCGCAAGCTGAGCATCATCGATCAGCACTGCGAGTGGAATTGCATCTTGAGACGCGGCATGTGCCTCTTCTAAGCCGGCAAGCACGCGAGATGAGTAGCCAAAGTAGGCGAGTTGGGTTGTAAGATCTGTCACCCACGCGCCCGGCGCTGCCACTATAAAAATCTGAGCTTGGGTATTTGCCTCGTGGGTAGCTGCGACAACCGTTGCGGAAGCAAATGCCAACTGCGCAGTATGAGGATCGTAACTTTGCGATGCTTCGCATAGCGCGGCGATCAATACGTTGATCTGCGCTTCTTGTTCGGCACTGACGGATCCACCGCCATCCATGATCGAGCATAGGAAGTTTTCAAGGCTATGTGCCGCCTTGCTCACTCCAGTGAAGCCAAAGGTGGTGCCGGAGCCGGACAGGCTATGGGCAGTGCGACACAAACCAGGGAGTAGTGCAACCTGGGTTGCGTCGTTTCGAATCGCTTGCCAGCCTGTAACGATTTCCTCCATGCGTTCCGGCAGTCGCCGGGCGTATTGCTGCCGGAGAATAGTGAGTTGATCTTATAAGCGTATTGAGGTAGCGTCAGGTAGCATTGCGGTTCCAGATCGAACTAATGGTCTTCGACAGCGTCATGGGATCGAAGGGCTTGGACACCACGTCCAAGGCACCAAGGGCTTTATAGTGGGCAACTTCATGTGGCTGGACCTTGGCGGTCATAAAGATGACAGGGGTCGTCGTGAGGGCTGGAAGCGCGCGTAAGGCTTTCAGGGTCGTGACTCCATCCATTCCAGGCATCATCACATCCAGCAAAATTAGGTCGGGTGCAAATGTGGGGGCTGTGGTCAATGCCTCATTACCAGATCCACAGGCCTCGACGCAGAAGCCGCCTACCATTTCCAGCGCAAGCTTTGCTACGGTTTGAATGTCGCCTTCGTCTTCCACCATCAAAATGCGGCTCAAGGTTGGTCTTGGCATCGGGACCTCCGAGGATTATTTCGGTTGTTATCAGGCCGGAACGAGATGTCCGAAGCGCCTCTCCTACACTTCGGCCATTGAGTGAGGGGGATGTTCTCGACCTAGGTACCTCGTTCGTGTTCTTGAGGGACAAAATGTCAGCACGGAGATCGTGATATCTAGGATCGACCACGCGGTTTAGTTTACAGGAATACGGCAGCGGTGGAAGGGATAACAGGGGTACTTCGATGCAGACCATCGGACCTATATGGGTGCATGCTTATACGACGGCAATTGACAACAAAATTTCATTACCATATACTTTTTATAGTGATGTTGATGCTTGAGTTATCTACTTGCGCGCTCGCTGAGCGTACGTCGCGCGACCATCGCCGGCCCGTTCAGCGATGAGACTTCGTCGGCTGACTTACGCTGGCTCGCTTATATTACTCATGGCAGCGGCGTGTAGTAAGACGCAGCAAGCAGGATCCGCGCAGGATGGAGCAACATCGGCAACAGCGGTGACAGCAACAGCAGCGGCGAACACGACCGTAACAGCCAGCCCCGGCGAGTTTGAAAATCCGGTGATAGCGCAGAATTTCCCCGACCCCGATACGCTCAAAGTCGGCACCACGTACTATGCCTATGCGACCAACGGTGGTGGCAAAAATATTCAAGCGGCCAAATCGAGCGATCTCGTACACTGGACGATGCTGGATGATCCCTTACCTAGCTTGCCCCGTTGGTCCCATGCCGGTTTTACGTGGGCACCTGAAGTGACGACCGGTGTCGATGTTCGTCATTTTGTCATGTACTTCGTGGCACGCGACGTGCCCAGCGGGAAACAATGTATCGGCGTGGCTGTCGGCAGCACGCCGGAGGGGCCGTTCACATCATCCAACCCGCAGCCGCTTATTTGCCAACTTGAGCAAGGAGGTTCGATCGATCCTGAGTCGTTTACAGATAGCGATGGTTCGCGCTATGTGGTGTGGAAAAACGATGGTAACTGCTGCGGTATGGTTACCAATCTCTATGTACAGAAGGTATCAGAAGATGGCTTGACTTTTGAAGGCACGCCGACGAAACTCATTCATGAAGATCAAGTATGGGAAGGTAATCTCGTTGAGGCACCGTATTTATTAAGGCACGGTAATAAATATTATCTGTTCTACTCGGCCAATGATTATGCCGGAGGCGCCTATGCCGTGGGATATGCTGTGGCCGATAGGTTGCTGGGACCATACCACAAGCCAAATGGCCCATTGCTCAAAACCACCACGGAGCATGGAGCAGTGATCGGTCCGGGTGGTGAGGATATCGTCAACACACCGGATGGGAAGAGCTGGATCATATACCACTCTTGGGATCCAACAATTTCGGTCCGCCAAATGAATATCGACGAGTTGGAATGGCAGGGGGACACTCCAGTGGTTAAAGGTCCATATCGTAGTCCCGAGCCCGTACCTATCCCCCAGCCCTAAGAACGAACGTTGCAACCTAGCTACCCGCGAACAGGTAGCTTACTTGTGGCAAGGATGCCACGGGACGGAGGCGAGGATGTTGAACACTTCGAGTATTCGTCGGCGATGGGGCATTATCGGTGCACTGGTAGTCGCAGCAATTTTGGCGGTAGCACCGGTCAATGGAAGCCGCGCTAACACATTACAGTCGGGAACCACGACCTATACTAATCCACTACATCTGGTTGCACCAGGGCATGGAAATGGGATAGTCGAAAGTTGTGCCGATCCAACTGTCTTGCATAGTCAGACGCCGGGCGACAGCTACTGGTACAT
>JBBRHB010000105.1:0-11082 GCA_038223355.1 Chloroflexales bacterium | reverse complement strand
CTAAGATACGTGCCGATTCAGTATCGAAAATCAGCACATATGTAGTGTCAATAATCCGGGATATTGCGACTAAGGTTACAAATCCTTCTGCAACCAGTAGAGCGTGTACCCGTCAGGATAATCGTCCAATTGACCAACGATACGGTAGCCACGCTTCCGATAGAAGTCGAGTCCTTGATGAGCATACGTGGTCGTATGCGCACGAGTACAACCCCGTCTTCGTGCTTCTGCCTCTGCCATCGTGACCAGTTGTGTTCCCAATCCTTGGCCCTGGATTCCAGCCTCAAGTGCCAGCAATTCAATAATGAGCCAGCCCCAATAGGTTAAGGCAACCAGTCCACCGACGGTTGTGCTCTGTTGGGCAACAACGACGATATTGAGGAGTTGTGCATCAGGACCTCGTACCGTTGAGGTGCGATGATTATGATCACGAAGCAGACGCTGCAGAAATATCCGGTGGCCAGGGTTTGGTGCTGGGTCGATATGAAGCTGTAAATCTTCACTAAGCACGGTCACTCAATCCTATTGTTGATAGCATAGATTATTGGCGTTTCTAACTACATGTAAACCGCCGTACTCCAAGTCTAAATCTTCTTATACTTCATTCCCTTAATCCCACATATTGCATGCATCCGTAGAATAGATATAGCAGCATGATCGTCACATGAAACAGAAGGTTGAGATGGCAGAAATTACGCTCCTGACACCAGAGCAGATCGCAGCACGTGAACAGAAGCCCAAAGGCCGCAGTGGACGCAAGCGCAGCGCGGAACGCACGCAGATTATCGAGGAATATAAGTCCATCATGCGAGCAGCAACACCTGGTTACGGAGCTGATGTGGTGCTTGAGCCAAGTGAAGACAAGCGGGTCGTGCGCCAGAACCTCAAGACGGCAGCTGACGAGCTCAACCAAGATGTGGAGTTCCGGCCAATCAAGGACGGGCGCCGCATCCACTTGCGGTTTATTACTCCAGAGGAGAAGGCTGCCAAGCCGAAACGAACGGGGAGGCCACGGAAGAATGTACAAGGTGCGCTGCCAGAACAACCAGCAGTAAACAGTTCCGAGGAAACCAACGTACCGAAAACCCGAACAAGGAAGCCGCGATCGACACCGAGCTAGAGGATCGTCTTGTCCGTTTCATTAGGTGTCTATCAGAACAACTCTACCCTGCGCCGAAATACCCATACACCACCACCGCACCGCACACCACACCGTAACTCCCTGTGGGACATAAGCGGAGCCAAGCCACAAGCAGATCGCACCACATGAGCAGCAAAGGTTTGCCGACCGTAGGGAGGACCGGCTCGGGGGCCGGCCTTTGTGCCGTGTGGTAGCGTGAATGCTGGCTTGGTGGAGCGTATCAATGCTTGAGGCGAGTGGCTCTATTGTCATACGCGACGAGGTACTCCTTGGGTGCTTGATTCGACCGTTCCTGTGAGCTCGGTAGCACCGGTGCAGGCAGTTCAGCCCGCGATCGTCAGCACTTCTGTAGTGAGCGCAGCGAGGGCGGCGTCGGATGTCGCCGTCCAGCTAAAGAGCAGTTGCATGACGAGGAGCGAGGCCTCGTGATTACTTCGTTGCAAGCCGGAGCCAAGCGGCTCGGCACTGCAATCCGTCAGCAGCAGACAGGCATAGTCACGGTACATGGCATCCCGAATGGTGGACTCCACGCAGACGCTCGTGGTGCACCCCGTCACCAGCAGGGTCGTGATGCCAAGCGATCTGAGGATCAGGTCCAAGTCGGTCTCGAAAAAGCCGCTGTAGCGATGCTTTGAGACGATAATGTCGCCCGCTGCCGGTGCGAGTTCGGGCACAATCTCCGTATTCCATGTGTCTCGGACCAAGATACGACCCTCGCGCCCATCTGGTGCACTAGTGGGCTCCCCGATCCCACCAAGCGCCAGATGCTTGCGCCAGTTTGGCGAATGCGCGGCACCGGCATCTGAGAGGTCGGAGCGGAACTCCATCTTGAGGTAGACGATCTTTAGCCCGGCCGCTCGCGCCGCGCTGAGTACGCAGGCCGTGGGGGTTAGTGCCGCCTGAATCGGTGCAATATCGATCCCGGCCCGGTGAAACATGCCGCCCTCGGCAGCAAAGTCATTTTGCATGTCGATCACAAGGACCGCTGTTTTCGCCGTGTCGAGGCTAAAACGATCTGGTTGGGCATCGATCTGCACCACGCGACTCGTCATCATAGCATCCCCTCATTTCAAAGATATCTTTCTAGAGGTGTTGCTGCTCCTAGGCGACACCGCACCCTCGAATACTAGCATCTTTGTCTATAGACATAGCATCATGCAGAAAATCACGCGTCCGTACGACGTCAGGCAGGCTTGCTGTTCTAGGTGAGCATGATTGAGTATCGGCACGTCTTTTGATCATTACCGCACCCATCTATCACAGTGCTAGCCTTGGGACACTCTAGGCGTCGTCGCTGCCTGGCTCCGCCTGGCCACCGAGCAACCAGCTGCACGAGCGCTGCAGGACGTCCCCTAACGCGATGATTTCGGCCGCGTTGGGCAAACTCTCACCCAGCTCCATCCGGCTAAATTGGGTGCGCGAGATATAGACGTTGGCTAATTCGAGGCGTGTCCGCAGTTGCTCTTGACTCAAACCGAGTTCGCGCCGCCGGGCACGAATACGGCCACCAATCGCCCGTGCGAGTGCCTGTTGATACGCGGCAGCTTCTTCCGGGACGTCCTCACTCCGCTTTGGCATACTGCGCAGCATGGCATAAAAGCCTGCCCCATATATCCCATAGGAGGGAATGGTGGGTATAATGTTCCCATCTTTGGGACGTACGTGTGCGGGTAGACCGGCATTACGGAGAAACGTCCGAGGAGCTCACGGGAGAGGGAACGTGTTCATATGGCCAGCATCTTTATCTCGCACGCCTCGCCCGACCGCGCTTTTGCCGTGCGTCTCGCGCACGATCTGCAGCAGCTCGGCCACACGGTCTGGGTTGATGCGCACAAGATCCTGGTCGGCGACTCGATTCCCCATGCCATTGCGTCGGCGGTGGAGCAGGCCGAGTATCTGATTGTCGTGTTATCCCAGCAGGGTACCGCATCAGCCTGGAGCGAGCAGGAATGGGAGGCTAAATACTGGGACGAGGTCGCCAGCCGTAAGCCTATGGTGTTGCCCGTCCTCCTCGAGACTTGCGCGATCCCATTCTTCTTACGCCCGAAGCGGTATGCTGACTTTCGTACTGAGTATGCGGTGGGCTTCGCCCAGCTTGCCCTGTCGCTCCAGGCAAGGCCGGGCACACCAGCCAGCCTTCATGGGCAGATCCACTATGAAACGGACCGAACGCGCCTACGATCCTCCGTAGTATCTTCTGATTCGCCGGTTTGCTATACTGGCGCTACGATGCAACCACGTGGCCGCTTGGCCGAAGTCACCGTTGAACTTAACCTGCCATACATCGGCAAACTCGCTGGCATGTGGACCCCGGACGACCGCGAACGGGATGCCGCCTGGGAACTGTATGTTGAGCTGGTCACACGCAGTGCTGTCGCCGAGCTCGCCCCGGGCGATGGGCTCCTGCGGGAAAGTTTGACCTCCCTGTATAGCGTGTTTACCACGACGCGCGAGATCCTGCGGCGCTATGGCCCGGCAGTGGCCCGGCCCAAAGGAAAGGATCACCTTTCATTCGGCTATCTTGCGATTACCGTGCTGAACTACGTGGTGCGACCGACCCTGGCAACGTGGCATCCACTCCTGCTGGCTTACGAGCAGCGACGCGACGCAGCCATATCGGCAGTGGAGCATGAACAACAGTGGGAGCGCGCGCCGGAGCTACGCCGCGTGCTTGACCAAACGCGTGACGTGTTAGTGGACTATGCCGATCTGCTGGCCCAGCTTTCCGGTGTTCCCACGGCACTGGTGCGGCACTAGTGCCCGGCTAGAGGCGCGGAGCCAGCGTGCTGCGCGGCCTATATTACTATGAAAGCGATAACCACAGGACGCATAGACACTACTAGGCAGCGTTCTCAGCCTGAGAACAAGACCAGGAATCCCTGGCTCCAAATCCTGCTCGATCAGCTTGGCGTCTCCAGGCGCACGAGGAAATGGCTGCATATCCGAGCCGAGCGAAAGAAAATGAGTAAGAAAGTATGGTGGAGCGTGCTGAAGCGTGATCGCTTTACCTGTCGCTATTGCGGCCGGCGAGCACCGGAGGTCAGGCTCCAGGTCGATCATGTGCAGGCCTTGGCCAACGGCGGTAAGACAGTGTTGGAAAACCTCGTGACGGCGTGCGTAGCCTGTAATCTCGGCAAGGGCGTCGATGCGTTGTAGCCGCGAAATGCCGGGCGAAGCAGGTCTTCCTTTTTGGTTCTTGACGTCTGCTCTCCTTATTTTATATAATTGGCTAACGTTAGCTAATGCTAGCTAATGAATGATTCAAGGGGTCAATGCCTTGAAAAAGAAACCTATGATCAAAGTTGTCACCGCTACCGAGGCGAAAAATCGGTTTGGCGAGCTCATCAAAGGGGCCTACCTGCGCGAGGAGCACCTCATCGTGAAACGGGATGGCATCCCGGTCGTCGCGATCGTGCCGATGGCCGACTATGAACGGCTGGTCAATGCCGAGGACCTGCCAGCTGACCTCGCTGATGAAATCGCATCCAGCAGTAAAGCAATGCACGCTCGCTCCCAGCTCGCCGCCTTTCTCGATCAGGTTCACGACAAGATTCCCGACGTGCCCGAGGAGGAGGTGGAGCGTGACATTGCCGAGGCAGTCCAGGCTGTGCGCGCGAAGGTATGAGCAAGGTGGTGCTGGATACCAATGTCCTCGTCAGCGCCCTGATTAAAAAGGAGGGCAAGCCCGCCCAAATTTTGCGCTACGGCGACGACGTAGCGTTGGTGACGGCCGAGGAACTCCTCGCCGAGCTTGAAGAAGTGCTCCACCGACGGCATATTCAGCACAAGTACCACCTCACCGATGCGGATATCGATGAATACCTTGCCCGGCTCCGAATGGCCAGCACGCTTGTCCAGCTCCAAACACGCCTCGATGTCGTCATCGACCCTGACGACAACATGTTTGTTGCGTGCGCGCTCGATGGGGGAGCAGCCTATATTGTCAGCGGCGACCCACACCTGCTGCACCTCCAAGCATATGAAGGGATCCGCATCCTCACACCAGCGGCGTTTCTTGAGGTGTTGCAAAGAGCAGGCGGCGCGTAGCTGTCACACCCCTTTGAGACGGAGCAAGCCTGCGAGCTACTGATAACGGTGGTTGCTCTTCGTTATTTGGACGGTAAACTGAGCAATCTACATTGAGTTTTGCTAGGCGGTCTTCCGGGAGGGTCCCAGCCTGTTGAAAATCGCCTCGGAGGGCTAGGTCGGACGAGGCCGCAACACCCGTACTGGCGCCTGAACCATTCCTGCTGTGTAGCAATCTAGACCGGCAGCATTGCATCTGGACCAAAAAGAGCGGGAATTGCCACCCCGATCGCCCCACCTGGCCACGATCGTTTACCCCAGCCCCGCCAGCTGAGTAACCGCTTCAGGTTTTGTCCCGTCGCGATCAGCAACGCCTCGCAGTTGACCTTTTCCAGCAGCCGCAACCGGAACCGGACTAACCCATGCCAGGCTTTTGCTTCGCCAAACAGTGGCTCGACCCAGACTCTCCGCTTGCGCATCGCCTTCTTGTACGGCTCGGTTGTGTGGTAGCTCCGGACGCGCTCGAGATAGGCTTCATCGAAGCTCCGCCGGACCATCCGTCCCCGGTCACTCTCGGTGCACTTGGCCTTGAGCGGGCAGCTGTTACAGGTGGCTGCATCTGCTCGGTAGACGATTACCCGCTCCGTATATTTTGCGTTCTGCCGGCGCAGGGTGGCTCCATTAGGACAGCGATAGTGGTCCTGCGCTTCATCATAGATGAAGGTGTGTTTGCCAAAGAACGGCGTCCCTTTGTCATAGTCGGTCAGCGGCAGGTAGGCACGTATCCCTGCGTTCTCTATCGCTACAATGTTCTCGGTGGTGCCATAGGTGGCGTCACCCGTGACCTGCCTCAAGGGCAACTGCCACCGAAAGCGACAGTGCCAGAGCAGATCCAACATCGGCTGGTTATCCATGACTTCCGAGGGTGTTACCAGGGCCGTGAGGATGATTCGTGCTTTCCCGCCGTCCACGGCATAGTGCGTGTGGTAACCCACATCGGTTCCACCGCCTTTTTGTGCATCAAGGTGGCATCTACGTCCGTAGTACTCACCCAGATGTCGGCCTGCCGCAGGTAGTTCCAATGCGTCACCGTCCGATCAGGTCGCCCAAGCGCGGCAATCCAGTCGTGGCGCGCAGCATTCGTCGTGGCAAGCTCGGCGGTGACCTCAGGAGGAAGGTCAACCGGTAGGTGGATTGGAGCTGCCTCGGATGCGGCTGGCGCATGCTGCGCATCAGTAACTTCCTCCGGGAAGAGCGCGGCAAGGTGCTCGTTCATGGCGTCAACGTAGAAGCGCGGCAGCATGGTGTCACGGTCGGCGTTGGCCGCGACCTGGGTCGAATCGAGGTAGATCTCTTGCCCCCAGACCAGACCCGCTTGTTTGCACTGTTCAACAATCCGGTCAAAGAAACGGCGGAAAATGGTGACACCATAGCGGTCGCGGATTTTGGTCAGGCTCGAATGGTCAGGCAGCGCCTCGTGCAAGTCATACCCCAGGTACCAGCGGAGGCTGAGGCGGTCAGCGGCCACCCGCATCAATTGTCGCACGGAGCGGATGCCCTCAAAGAACATGAAGAGTTGGAGCTTAAAAAAGACCACTGGGTCAACCGAGCGCCGGCCGCCTGCTGCATAATAGGGAAGCACAAGGTCACGCACAAAGGTGAGATCGAGCGAGCGGTCGAGCTGCCGGTAGAAGTGGTCCTTCGGCACCAGTTCTTCCAGCGACACGTTGACGAGAGGCGCAAACGCCCGGACTTTGGTTCCCATCATATGATGTGGTGCTCCTGCTCCTGACTTCGTGTGCATATGGTACGATCATCCGTGCTCCCTTTCAACGACCTCTCGTGGGAAAGCAATGTCGCTGGATACAAAGGGGGAAGTACCAAGGACGACAGCCGCGGCCTCGGGGAAAGGCGGAAGGCGGCGAGAGGAGGAGCGCTATGCCAGGTCGTGTTCCAGCCGTGACGGTCCCGATCTATCAACTGAAAGTGACCCTCAAAGGGAGTAAACCGCCCATCTGGCGCAGAATCCAGCTGCGTAGTGATACGCGTCTGGGCAAACTCCATCGGATCCTGCAAGTGGTGATGGGCTGGAGCGCCTACCATTTGCATCAGTTCATCGTGGGGCAAAGCTATTACGGCGTGCCGGACCCCGACTTTGAGATGGATGTGCGCAGCGAGCGAACGGTGCCACTCAGTCGGGTCCTGTCTGCACCAAAAGCCAAACTCACCTATGAGTATGACTTTGGGGATAGCTGGGAACACGAGGTACTCCTGGAAAAAGTGCTGGAACCCGACCCGACCGTCCGCTACCCGATCTGTGTTGCGGGCAAACGGGCCTGCCCACCGGAAGACTGTGGCGGCATTTGGGGGTATGCGGAGTTCCTGGAGGCGATAGCATCGCCTGAGCACGAAGAACACGAGCGTATGGTGGAATGGAGTGGTGGAAGTTTCAATCCCGAGGCCTTCGATCTGCATGAAGTAAATAGCAGCCTTAGTACTATCCGGTAAGGCAACAGGCGGCTGGACACGCGACGTGGCTTGCCGAGGAGAGCATGATCTGTTAGAAGAGGTTTTCAACAGGCTGGGCCGTTATCGGCAGGTGGTGTATCATCAGACGCTCACAGCCTGCTGAATATCAACCACAATGATGGAAGTGGCACTCGTAAAGAGCTAAACTTCACTGACCGCTCCTGTTTGGGAAATGTCAGGTGAGCGACCCGGGGAGACGAGGTAGTGAGGCAGGTACGTACAGCTGGGCCGGAGGATGCAGCTACCATCACCAGGATCTACAATCAAGGCATCGCAGAGCGCATTGCTACCTTCGAAACACAGTCACGCGACGTCGCCGCCATCCTCCTCTGGTTCGATGGACGGCATCCAATCGTGGTCGTGGAAGACGAGCCACAGGGGGTCATCGCCTTCGCCTCGTCATCCACCTACCGGCCGCGAGCCTGTTACGCAGGTATTGCAGAGTTTTCTGTCTATATGGCGCATGAAGCACGCGGCCAAGGTGCCGGACGGCTGGCGATGGAGACACTGTTGGAGGCAGCGCGGGCGGCGAGCTTCTGGAAGCTCGTTTCGCGCGTCTTCGTGGAGAACCTGGCCAGCCGTCACCTATTACAAGCGGTGGGCTTTCGTGAAGTCGGTGTGTACGAACAGCACGGGCAATTGGAGGGAGTCTGGCGTGACGTCATCGTCGAGCGCCTGCTCTCAGTGCACCGACGTGGCGCTGACATGCCGCTAGAGAAGGAATGATGGGGCAACACCCAGACATTGTACAATTTTCCTCCACGACTGTATTGACAATCTTCGATATAATCTGCTATACTTACGACCAGTGAGGCGAAGTATGACCAACCGCATCGACATTCAGGAACGGACCCTTGGGACGCGCTGCTGCGGGGATACTCTATTGACGCATATGACCCCAGCTGCTGCGCAGGAACTGAGCGATGACTTTCTCATCTTCGGCCATCCGGTCAGGCTCCAAATCCTTGATATGCTAGGTCGGAACGGAGGCCAAGTCTGCGTCTGTGACCTCGAAGCGGCGCTCCCAGTGAAACAGCCGACGGTATCGCATCATCTCCGGCTGTTGCGCGAAGCCGGCCTCATTGACTGTGAGCGGAAGGGGCTGTGGGCCTACTACTTCATCAATCATGCAGCTGTAGCTCGGCGGCGGGCCGCAATCAGGGCCTATATGGAGCCGTTGGGGTAGTCTGCTTTTTTTTACCATTTATATTGATGGTCTTCGATACACACCATGACAATAGCAACTCTGTACGCTGATCATTTCATTTATGGAGGCAGTTTATGACCACTCACCACGACCAGCAGATTGTCGACGCGGTACGCGAGCGCTATGGCTCCGTTGCCCGTCGCGTGCTCACTGAAAACCAAGTTGGCTGTTGCACGAGCGAACCGGTCGCGTGTTGCGGCGGTGAAAGTTCGTGCTGCGGCACGGAGGGCGATGGAATCACGGACAACCTGTACCAAATCGACGAACTCGCCGGACTGCCGCTCAAGGCGGCCCTGGCCTCCTTAGGCTGCGGTAATCCGACGGCACTGGCCCAATTAGAGCCGGGGCAAACCGTGCTCGACCTTGGCAGTGGCGGTGGCATTGATGTACTGCTGTCGGCCCGGCGGGTCGGGCCCACGGGCTTTGCCTACGGCCTTGACATGACCGACGATATGCTACAACTGGCGAGGCAGAACGCGGCGCAGGCGGGCGCGACCAACGTCGAGTTTCTCACAGGCGATATTGCGTCAATCCCGCTGCCGAGCAACACAGTAGATGTTATTCTCTCCAATTGCGTTATCAACTTAGCCCCTAACAAAGCACCGGTCCTTGAGGAGGCTTTCCGCGTGCTCAAGCCCGGCGGTCGCTTCGCGGTCTCGGATATCGTCATTCATGGGGGGCTGCCCGCCGACCTGGTCGATACTGCCGAACTCCGGCGCGACCTTTCGTCCTGGTCCGGCTGCATCGCCGGTGCACTAACCGACAACGAGTACCGGCAATTGCTCGGCGCTGCCGGCTTTGCCGAGATTGACCTCGAAATCACCCGGCATTACACGATTGAGCAGGTTGGAGCATCGTTTCCGGTCTGGGTTGAGCGCATGGGTGCGGAGCAAGCAGCCGATCTCGTTCGTCGCTTTGCCAGCACCTTCGTCCGCGCGACCAAGCCGCATGTGGGTGCCCTCAACGTCGTGCAGGCTGAGCCGGCATCGTGTTGCACGCCCGAGACGCAGGGGCAAGCCAACTGTTGCGCGTCTCAGGCTACGACCAGCTGTTGTACGACGGTAAGTGGAGTAGGTTGCTGCCAAGGCACGTAACCTCGTCGGCACATAGAACCACAAGGAGCAATGCACGATTGCTCCTTGTCCGCATCAACCGGCTGTGACTCATGCAGCGCCTTCACGAAGGAAATACCATGACAACTTCATTAGCGCGCCGAGTTGGTGCTGAGTGTATCGGCACGTACGGCCTGGTAACCTCCGGCTGTGGAGCCATCATGGTGAATAGCATGACGGGCACCCTTGGTCATCTGGGGGTTGCGTTCACCTTTGGCCTCATTATTATGGTGATGATTGCGGCGGCTGGTCATCTCTCTGGTGCCCACTTCAACCCGGCGGTGACGGTCGCCTTCGCGGTCACGCGCCATTTTCCGTGGGTCGAGGTGCCATTCTATGCAGCCGGGCAACTCGCTGGAGCTATCACCGGGTCGCTGACCCTACGCCTGCTCTTGGGACCGGTGGCTAACCTCGGCGCAACTGTGCCCAGTGGTACTCCTGGGCAATCGTTCGGAATGGAGATATTACTGACGGCTGTTCTGATGTTTGTCATCATCTCGGTAGCCACTGATACACGAGCGGTCGGCCAACTCGCTGCCCTAGCCATTGGCGGCACGGTTGCCCTTGAGGCACTATGGGGCGGTCCCATCAGCGGTGCCTCGATGAATCCAGCCCGCTCGTTGGGTCCTTCCTTAGTGGCCGGAGTCTGGACCAGCCAATGGGTCTACTGGCTCGGGCCGCTCATTGGGGCCAGCCTGGGCGGTATGCTTTATCAACTGCTGCGTAAACCGCTCGCTGTTGAGAATACGACCCGGGCTATTGAGAAGCAGCCAGCGCCAGTAGTATGTTTAGATAGGTCAAGAAAGGAGTGACAGACTCGATGCGTGTACTTTTTCTCTGCACCCACAATAGTGCCCGCTCACAAATGGCCGAAGGCCTGCTGCGCAGTCTTAGCCAGGGAGCGATTGCGGTCGAAAGTGCGGGGACGGTCGCTACCGCTGTCCGTCCCGAGGCCATTGCGGTGATGCGTGAGCTTGGCCTTGATATCAGTGCCCAGACATCCAAAACGCTTGAGCACTTTGTAAACGAGCCGTTTGATGAGGTGATTACGGTTTGCGACAGTGCCA
>JBBRHB010000104.1:0-11142 GCA_038223355.1 Chloroflexales bacterium | reverse complement strand
GTGCTCAATACGCTTGGCACAAACCTGGCATTACGAAGCTGGCACCTGCTGATGGGCATTCCGATCATTATTGGCGTGGGTTTGCTTGCACCATTGTCTTTCGAGCTTCGGTCAGTATTGCTGGCGATCCCGGCGGTCGTGCTCGCAGCGATGCTGCGTTTTCTCTTCACCTATCTGCTGGCGCTCTCAGCTTTCTGGACGCAGCAGGCGCATGGGGCGGTGAGCTTCGGTGAGAGCTTGATCTTCCTGCTCGGGGGCACGGCCGCGCCCGTTATGCTGTTTCCCGAGCGCATCCGGCTGATGGGCATGGCACTCCCGTTTAGGGCGATGCTCGGCTTCCCAGCCGAGATAGCATCGGGCAATCTGCAGGGGGCGCAAATCGTCCAGGGATATGCCTGGCAGTGCTTCTGGCTGCCGGTGTTGCTGCTAGCCGTGATCGTCGGTTGGCAAGCAGGCTTGCGCCGGTATACGGCGGTGGGAGGCTAGATGCTGAAATTGCTGAGGGTATTCGTGGCCATCTGCTCTGTTTCGGTGCGCCGCAGCTGGCGTTCCGAGCCAATCTCGTCTTTCAGATGCTGATGACTGCTACAGGCATTGGGGCGGGGTTGGCGGCGTTGGGGATCGTCTACAGCCAAACCCACACGCTGGGCGGTTGGAGCTTGGGAGAAGTGATCGTGCTGCTCGGAACCTATCAAATTGTGAGCGGGCTCTTGGCGACCTTCATTGAGCCGAATGTTAGCTGGTTCGCAGGACAGGTCAAGAGCGGACAACTTGATGACATTCTGCTGAAGCCGATCTCCAGCCTATTTCTTGTTAGTCTCGGAAGTTGCGCGCCGCTTGAACTGTCACAGGTCGTGCTGGGAGTGGCTGTAGTGGGGCTCGGACTGATTAATTTGGGAACGGCGCTGACGCTGTGGAACGCAGTCGCATGGCTGCTGTTGTTGACGCCGGGAATAGCAATGATGTGGGCCTCACGCGTACTGGTGGCGAGCGTGGCATTGTGGGCACCGGCGGTCGATCTGGATGTTGTGTATGGGGCGTTGTGGCAGTTCGGGCGTTATCCGGTGAGTATCTACCAGCCGCCGATCCGTTTCATTCTGACGTACGTATTGCCCGTCGCCTTCATCTCGACCGTGCCGGCACGGGCTCTTTCGCACGGAACAAGCTGGTCGCTGGTGTGTTTTGGGGTGCTGGTAGGGCTGGGCGCGATTATGGTTGTGCAGGCTGTGTGGAAGATGGGCCTCAGACGCTACACGAGTGCGGCAAGCTGAATAGCTGTCGTGCATTTCCATGTGCCGCCGATGGGGTAGGACCGCGGTAGTATTGTGTAAGGGTGTGGGGATCGTTATGCTGTATGGGTCACGATGGGTGTACCGTACCATGTGCCAGTGCTCCCATGAGTGACATTATTACTAGCTCTATTATTAGGATAACCTGCATGATGCTATTGCGTTCACATTTCACATCCAAACGGCGCACACTACGAGTGGCGTTGTGCGTCCTCGGACTGGTCGGCGCGTTTCAAGCGGTTGCAGCACGACCAGTCGCGGCCTATGATTGGTGCTCAAAGGGATGCCGTACATTGTCCCACCGGCCACCTACGTACCTCACCGCGGCAGTTGCTGTGCAGGATGGCTCCGCCGTCCGCTAACTCTGCTGACTCACACCATATACTGCGTCCCCGGTCGATGTCGACCGGGGACGTGTCATTGCGGATTATTGTGCGGCCGTGGCAGGGGCGACGGGCTACTGCGCCCGCAGAGCACGGCGGAGCGCATCCATGGAGTCACGGGTGTATGCCCGCGACACCTGGGCTTCGGCCGCCATGTTGAAGCCGTGAAAGGCTCCGGGATAGACATGAAGCTCGGTGGGCACGCCTTCGCGCATTAGTCGTCGCGCGTACTCCAGGTCCTCCTCCAAGAAGAGGTCAAGGGCACCCACGCTGATGTAGGTGGCAGGCAGGCCCGCGAGTTGTTCGGCCCGCGCGGCAGCGGCATAGGGCGATACCCCCGCGCTGCCGGGCTCCTGGGCCAGCAAGGAGGCCCAGCCGAAGCGATTGGCATCGGTCGTCCAGATGAACTCGCCGGTGTAGGGGTGCGGGTCGGGCGTACAGACGGTGCGGTCATCGAGCATTGGGTAGATCAGCAACTGAAAGGCCAGCGGCACCTCGCCACGGTCGCGCGTGAGTAGACCTAGTCCGGCAGCGAGGCCACCACCAGCACTGGCACCGCCGATGGCAAGGCGGGACGGGTCCACGCCCAATTCAGCGGCGTGGGTGTGCAGCCATTTCAGCGCGGCGTAGCAGTCCTCGACCGGACCGGGGAACGGCGTCTCGGGCGCGAGGCGGTAGTCCACCGACACGGCAGCGCAACCGACCTGGGCGACGATGCTTTTGACCTGTATGTCATCCTGGCTGGCACTCCCGATTATGTATCCACCCCCGTGGATCCAAAGCAGCGCGGGTAAAGGACGCGGAGCGTTTTTCGGGAGGTAGACGAGTACGCGCACTTCAGGTGCACCCGAGGGGCCAGGCACGGTGCGGTCGGTCACCTCGATGTCGGGGAAGGCAGGCGCGGTGGCCGACAGCTGGGCACTCATATCGGCCATACCGTCCCGAATTGTGGGCAGAGTTTCCGGCGTAAATTGGAGGCTAGGGAATACGTCGAGCATCGCAGTAATCTCTGGATCAACGAGATGTCTGGTCGTCATCGAACCCTCCTTGATTGCGGTACCACCTAGCTATTATACAGCAGGAGGCCTGTACATCTTTTGATAGTGAGGCAGATGTGGAGCTTGACTTGATAGGTGATACTAAGAGGCAGAGGCACACTACTACCGGAGAAAGATGATGGAGGACGAAGCACGTCTGGCCGCTTTGTGCCGGACGCAGCCCATCCTGGTCGTTGATCGCTTTGCCGACGTGTTGGATGCGCTGCTGGCGCTGCTGACTGAACTCACGCCGGCAGAATGGGAGGCGCCAACCGCCTGCCTGCCGTGGTCGGTCAAGGATTTGGCGTTGCACCTGTTGGGTGGTGATATTGGGATCCTGTCACGAGGGCGGGACAGATATACTACAGCCGGTGGCGCGGTTACAGATTGGATAAGCTTGGTCGCGCTAGTTAATGAGCAGTGGTCCTGCCGCAAGATGTGGCCTGGCGCTTGTTCACGAAAGGTATCGGCGCGGAGGAAGCGATAGGAGCGGCGATGATCACCGGCAGCCGAGAGCTGGGGACGAAGGTATTGGAGATGGTATCCGTGATTGCTTGATAGGGCTGGGTGCTAGGCTACGCTAGCACCAAGATGATGGATAACTTATAATTCTGCGAATACTTGTTGCTATCGCTCCTCAAAAAAGGCAAATGTGATGGATATCCCAGTTGACGAACAGGCTTTGAAAACAATTGTCAAGGCTGCCATTGTCGAAGTGCTGGAGGAACGTCGCGATTTGGTGCGCGAACTCCTAGACGAAGCTCTCGAGGACGTCGGCCTCCTTGCTGCGATTATGCAAGAAGAGCAGACTGTAGCAGTTGATCGCCAAGCAATTTTCGCCCTCCTTGATGATGCAAGATGAAGGTGCAGTTTAAGGAAAGCTTTGCCAAAGACCTTCAAAAAGTAAGTGACATTGCACTCCGTACTCGTATCAAAGCACTAATTCACACTGTCGAAGAGGCCGAGGATTTGACAAGCATTCCGCATATTAAACGGCTCCAAGGTGGAGGCCACTATTATCGAGTTCGGATCGGTGATTATCGCGTTGGGCTCATAGCGAACGAGGTGGAAGTTACCTTCGTACGCTTCCTGCATCGCAGAGATATCTACCGTCGATTTCCATGATGACACGAGGGATAGATAAGGAGATGTCACTACAAAGGAACAGTGTGTAATGGAGCAAAGACAGCCGACTGCGCTGGATGACTTTCTTTTCGATCTCCGGGGTTACTTAATTCTGAAACAGGCCGTCGAGCCGGAGCTGGTCAACGATCTTAACCGAGAGATCGACGGGCTGCCACCACTGGAGCGGGGTGACTGGTACGGCAACGCGCAACGGCGGGACTATAACGCGGCGACCGGGCTCGAACTGCATAACTGTGTCGAGGCCGGCGAACCCTTCGAGCGCTTGATCGATCATCCGGGCTGGATTAATTATGTGCGCCACTACGCGGGCGAGGAGCAGTCTTATGTTAAAGGCGTCTTTATCGACGAGTGTATTTTGTCGGTGCGACGCTCTGGTGGGCATCACCCGGTCCATTCTGGCGGTTACCAAGGGGCATTGCGGGGGGCCTATCATTACAACTATGGGGTTTTTCGCTGTGGACAGGTCAACATTATTCTGGCACTGACCGACATTGGAGCTGGGGACGGCGGGACGATGGTGATTCCTGGCAGCCATAAGTCGAACTTCCCGCACCCCAACGCAGGAGACTATGCGAAGCTGGAGCGGATGGACGTGCTGGAAGGGGCGGTCGAGCTGCATATGGCAAAAGGCGACGCGCTGCTCTTCGTAGATGGCTTGATGCATGGTGGAAGCAGCCGGACGAATGCGGGCGAGCGCCGCGTCACAATCTACCGGTATGGCCCAATCTGGGGCGTCACCCGCTTTGGCTATGAGTACTCGGAAGAGTTGCTCCAACGGCTGACGCCAGAGCGCCGCAAGATCTTACAGCCGATCACACCGGTGAAGGCGGGGCAAGCGATTGTGGCTGAAGGCAGTTGATGGATCGGCCGGCGGGCCAGACGGCTCCAAGAGCTATCTGGCCCCTACGTTAATGTGTCCAAGCGGTTCGGAGATGCGCTAGCGTGGCGCATGGCACAGGACTAGGGATTCAAAAAGTCAATCACAACGCGGCTGGCCTGCGCCAAGGTAATGACGCGGATCTCGGTCTTGTGGTCAAGGCCGATACCATAGCTGAGGACGCCTTCAAAATCGCTCGAACTGATTACTTGCTTGACGTTCGGCAAGTTAATGTCGACTTGTGCGGGCGCGGTGGCTTGGCCCTGGTCATCGTGCGCTTGGGCCGGTGTCATCGTGAGTTCCAGTATTACATTACCGACGACGGGGACCGGCAAGCCTGAGCCACCACCCAGCAGTTGCGTGACATATTGGATGTTGATAAGGGGGACGGGGCCGCTGAATTCCCATACGACCCGCTCGTAGGGCGGATGGCCCTCCGTGTGGGCAGCAGCGCGAATAGCGACTAAGATGGAAACGGGAGGAGCCGCCGGGTTTAACTCGTTCATCCTGACCTCCAGATGTGTTTATGGCCAGTATACAGTGTGCCCAACACGTTCGACTGCGTCGAGCCATTTAGAAATCCTGGGCCAGAGGAAGATAGAGTGTGAAGGTCGAGCCTTGTCCTACTTGACTATCGACGCGAACAGATCCTCCGTGGGCGCGTACCACCCAATCAACAATGGATCTCGTCTGGCGCCAGGGAGTGCAACTGACAGCGACGGGCTCGTAGCGTGGTAAAGTGCCACGACAGGCGGGAGGCGGAATGGGTGTACGGGAAAGATATCGAGCGGTGAGCATGCTGGCGATGGTCATTTCTAGTTCGTTCGTGGCGTGTAGCAACACGCAGCAGGCCAGCCAGCAGGTGCAGCCGTCGAGCGGCACCACGGCGTTGATTGCCGAAGCACCCAGCAGAGCGCCGACGCTCGCCGTATCATCCGCCGTAACCACCACAATGGGACCAACGCTAGCCCCGGTCATTGTCGAGGCAGCATCGCCCACTGCATCGGCACCGCCTACGCCGTCGCCGGCCCCTAGCCCGTCAGAAACGGTGCCTGTGGCGCAAGCGACGACGAGGCCGCTCGCGACGTTGACGCGGACAGCCACAGTCGCAGTTCCACAAGCACCAGCGACGACAGCTCTGCCGCCAACGAACGGGCAGGCGACCAGTAGGGCGCAGCGCGCCGTACCGGCAACGGCGATTGCCACGACGGCTGTGCACACGGTCCACTACCTGTTTCCAATTGCACCTGCCAGCCTGGGTAGCTACGGAACATGCCACCATGATTATCCAGCCAGTGACATCTTCGTCCCAATTGGAAGCCACTTCGTCGCGGTGATCGGCGGTGTCGTAGACTTCGTTAGCTACCAGGATCTGTGGAATCCGGCGATTAATAGCGGAGCGTCGCGAGGTGGTCTCTCGGTGGCGATTATTGGTGATGACGGCACTCGCTACTATGGCTCGCATCTGTCGAAGATTGCAGATGGCATCGCACCCGGTGTACGGGTGCGAGCGGGACAATTACTCGGACTTAGCGGTCAGAGCGGCGATGCTCGCGTGACGGCGCCGCACGTCCACTTCGGGATCTCGCGGGCCACAGCCCCAGATGATTGGGCAACCCGGCGGGGCATGATCAACCCGTACCGCTATCTGAATGCGTGGCGCAGCGGCATCGATCTCGTGCCCGACCTGACGCGAGTCGGCGGCGGGGTCTGCTAGGAGATATGACTTGGGGAGAGGCAGGGCCGAGGAACGAGCGATGCCCCGAATGTGGGGCACAGGTTGAGGGCGGGCAGATGGGCTGTCAGGTGTTGTTTGATAACGTCACAGCCAAGGCATTCCACGATTTCCGTTATACTGCCGTGCGCGATCTCGCCTTCGATACGTATTGTATGCAGCATATCGAACCGTACTGCCACTCGGCAAAGTCGTATGCGGCACATCTCACCCGCTTGTGTTGTGGCATTGAATATGGAGGTGATGCCCGTGTATATGCTGCCATCCAGAAATGGTTGAACGGCGGCCGTCCCATCGAGAAGCCGGCTGTGATGGGAGCACGAGGGGCAATCACTGTAAGCGCGATACAGCGTGCTCTGGAAGGTGACGAGCAAATTCAGCTTACACATCAGTGGGTCCAGAACGTGTGGGCTGCCTATGCTGAGCAACATGACCTGGCCAGAGCGTGGATCACGGAGGCACTCCGCACGCCAGGTACGAGGGCGAGATGATTGCCGCTAGGCGGCTAAGGTGGTCAGGCGATGCGGGGTCACGAAATTGGCCCTACGTCACGGAGTGCGCGAGGTGGAGGATCGTCGAGCACCCGCCAGGTGCGGTGTAGGCGACGCGTTTGGAACCAGCCGTACAGACCGATTGCGAGGATCGCGATGAGTAGGATGAGGTAGAGCATGGCGGACGAACTGCTCCACGTGATGCTTGATGCAAAGCGCACAAGGGCAATCAATTGGAGAAGAGCGAAGACGATATTGCCAATAAGCAGAGGAATCGCGCGGTCCCAGTCGTTTTCCCAGGCCGCCTGTGCGGCAGCCGTGCCGAGACCAACCAGCCACGAGCCGACCGTCTGACTCGTGAGGGGTGTTAATTTCCAGGGCCAGAGGGGACTTGCCGCTGCGGGGGCTACGAAGAGAGCGATGCCCACAGCCATCATGAGTAGACCTTCCAGCCCGAGCAGCAGCCGAAAGGGCCGCCCGAGGGGTGGACCAGCAGCTGCACGGCCGCCCGGCAAGCGGATCTGGTACACCAGTAGGACGAGCATCACTGGCGGCGCGACCACGTACACAGCGAACCAGGCCCAGGCGGTCGCCCGGGCAGCCAGGAGCGGGCTACCGAAGTGGAAGCGGTCGAGGTGCAAGAGGGTGGCGATCAGGGTTAGGGTCGTAAACAGCAACACGGCAGGATAGACGACGCGTGCCCGATCCCACACCCGCTGGCTGGCCGCCATGAGCTCAATCACCAGCGCAGTGAAGTAGCCGCCACCCAGAAAGGCTGCCGTAAGCGGGGGCTGGATGGTCCAGGCAAACAGCCGTTCAGTCCGCTCGGGCAGCAGCAAGAGCAACGGACCAACCACAATGGCAAGGCCAGCGATGAAGAGGGTCATCGTGCGCACACCGGGGCCGACCAGCTTGACGTCTGCGGGTTGATTGAGAGCTGCCATACGCCACCTCCAAAGGGTCTTACGGGGACAGCACCCCGGTTATTCGCTACGCGTCTGATGACGATAGCGCTCATGCTCAAGGAGTGCCTGGCTTTGGCGGCGGAAGTGGCGGGCAGCAACGGGCCATAGCAGGCGGTGAATCAGTCGAGGGTGATACCAGCGCCCCATCAGGGCATTGAGGTCGGTGGCCTGGGCGAAGTGGTGAATCAGCGCCGCATACATGCGATTTGGCATGCGGTCATAGAGCCAGCGATTCACGAGCGAGACGCGTACTAGCGGCTGGATCTCGCGCTGCACGAGCGTTTGCCAGGATTGGCCGCTCAAGATTGCCTGCGCTGCCAGATAGCCGGAGGCCAGCGCATGGCGGATACCAAAGCCCCACAAGAAATCTTGAAAGCCGGCGGCTTCACCGATCACAAAGCCCTGATGACCTTGCCAAAAGGCGGCGAGGTCGCCACCGCTGCCGCCCGATTTGTGCCGGTCGCGCATCTCTAGCTCCGTGTGGCTTTGAAAAACCCTGACGGCGCGTTCGAGCAGGCGATTAGCGTCACGATGGCCCTGAGTCAGCACGACGGCGAGCGTACCCTCACCTTCGATCACCACCAGATAGGCATAGGCGCGGGGGGCAATCTCGGTGTCCACGATACCGCAAACCCAGTCGGGATGATCGGTGGTGAAGGTAAAGCCTGTGGAAACAAAGGTTGAGCCGCGGCCATAGCTGCCGGTAGCCCTGATGTCAGCTGCGCCGGGCTGACACGAGGCGTTGTAGGTGATCGGGATGGCCAAGGACTCGGCCTGAGACTGTAAGCCGCGTTCCAAACCACCCGTGGTTGCGCCACGCTTGACGAGATAGTAAAACGGTCGCGGCGTCTTCAGATCGAAACGACGTCCGTAGGGATCGATCACGGTAAAGGCGTAGTGGCCCACATGGCGAAAGCCCTGCCGGTCGACACCAATCTGCTGTAGGAAGAGGGGAAAATCTTCGACGGAGGTCCAGTTCTCGACTGCATCCCAATCAGGAGCTCGCTGACTACCGGAAGCCGGAGCGCGATCGATTACGCGGACTGCGCGGCCGGCAGTGCGAAGTACAATTGCCGCCGTCAAGCCGGCAACCCCGGCGCCTGCGATTACAATCGGCTCATTGATTACAACACCTCGCCTTGTCTGCAGGGCTAGCGAGCAGCCTGGTTGAGCATCAGGACGTAGATTGAGGATGCCACTGCGCCATCTCATTATACGGCGGTACGTCAAGAGGTAAGCAATAGCCTCGCTCGATCACATTGGTAGCGGCTTAGCCACTTAGGTTGTCAATCGTACCTCGTATGTGTGAGCGTCAGGTTCAACGAAGCGGAGGAGACGTTCCCCTTCTGCGGTTAGCTCGTCGCGATGCCGTGGACTCAATAGCTCAAACGGCTCAATTACGAGCGTGGCCGCGCTTTTCGTTTTTTCGATCTTCCAGACCCCGCGCACGAAGCCATCGACAAGGACGGTGGCAGCCACACGTAAACCGGGGAGAAAGACCTTGGGACGATAAGGATCGGCGACGATGCGCGTACGTTTGGCGTGCGAGAGCAGCAGGTTGTCGTATTCGGGGAGGAAGCGCACGGGTGCAGGCGTGTCGGGAGCAGGCAAAGGCATATTGGGCAGGTCAAACAGCTCACGATTCTGCTCGTCGCGATAGACGGCAAGTTCGGGTTTCAACTCGGCAACGGCATCCTTTAGCTTGGGAAGTCCTGACCAAGTCTGAATATCGGTCACGCTCGCCGGGCCGAAGGCTGCCAGATAGCGAACGATCAAGAGGCGTAGATGCTCCTCCGGAGGGATTGGCCGGTCAAGCCAGGCTTCGGCCAACGTCCATTGAGGATTGCCGGGATAGCTCCAACCGGTGGCGACCGGAATCTGGACAAGCGGCAGATGCGTCCGTACGCCATAGCGTAGAGCGCCGGGATCGGCAGCCGGCATCCATTCGGACAGCATGGCGCTGATCTCGGCGAAGGTACGCGGTGCGGCGGCGATGTAGGGCTGCGCGATTGTGATAAGCTCATCAATTGTGAAGCCCATAGCACGGCCCTTGCTGACTGCTTCGAAGCCAAGCGTCAGGACAGGCTGGAGGGTCGCGCGCACCAGCAGATAGTCCTCGGCCGTTAGAAGATGGAGCGTGCCACGCATCAAGGTGGCCTTGATGACGGTTCGATCTGCAAGCAGTTGCGCAAGGTCGGCACGATCGAAGTCGTGTAAGCGCGTCCACAAGCCGACGAAAGGGGCCGAGGCTTGTTGTGCTTGTAAACCGACGAGGCGCTCAATGGCGGCAGGGATGGGCAGCGACACGCGCCCGAGTAGCAGTTGGCGAGCGAGCGTCGCACGGTTAAGCTCGCGAAGGGTCAGGACTCGGCTTGCCACGATAGGTTACTCCCCGTTTATCTTTATGGTACTTGGCCTCTACGAGGCTATGCAAACTGACACGGCAGACCGGGACGGCTTGGTCCTTTTAGAGCATCAAAACCGGACCGATCATTTATTGCTTTCCCATTGATGGCTGGCTACTGTATACCATGTTGCTGGCCGGCGAGATCCGCGCCTTTGTTCTAGCGGCGAGAAGGGGCTTGAGATGACAGTGTTGAATGAAGAGCTTTTGCGGTTGATCGAGCAGGGAGTGCACAGTACCAGTGAAGGTATTACGATCTCCGATGAGCGCCAGCCCGACAATCCTTTGATTTATGCTAACCCGGCCTTTTACAAGATGACCGGCTACTCGCCAGAGGAGACCATTGGCTACAATTGTCGCTTTCTGCAAGGTCCGGGCACCGACCGGGACGTCGTGCGCACGGTCAAACATGCGTTGGTGGCGCACGAACAGTGCGTTGTCGAGTTCATGAACTACCGTAAGGATGGCAAGCCTTTTTGGAACCGACTGGCGATTGTACCGATTTATGATGCGGCAGGAGTGCCGACGCATTTCGTGGGAATTCAGGCTGATCTAACCGCGATCAAAGAGGCCGACAAGGCTAAAGCGCAACTGGCTGCCATGCGTGCAACCATGCAGACGGTGAATGACGCTGTGCGCAATTTTATGAATAACCTCCAGTATTTCCGGTTCCAGATCGAAGATACCATGGAAAGTAATCCCGGTATGACGGCCGAGTACGAGGAGGCGGTCCAAGCGACCCTCGCCACGCTCACCATCCTTAGCTCAGCGCAGGAATATCATGACCATGAAGTGCTGCGCGGCATTACAGGCAT
>JBBRHB010000103.1:0-11208 GCA_038223355.1 Chloroflexales bacterium | reverse complement strand
CGCAATCGTGTGCGGGCGACATTACTACCGGTTATCAAGACGTATAATCCGCATATTGTGCAAACGCTCGGACGGACCGCCACCGTATGCGCGGACGAGGATGACTACATCTGCGCCCAGCTCGCTCACCTGTGGTCAGAGCTGGTCGTGCACGCCGACGAGCACCATGTTGTGTTGGATCGAGTGGCCTTTCGCAACGCACCGCGCGCCCTACAGCGGCGAGCCTTGCGGCGGGCCATGGAGCTACTTGGTGGTTTGACCGAGATTGGGGCGGCTCATACCGAGCGTATGCTGACACTGGTGGAGCGCGGTCATGGCCGGTTGCAGCTGCCTGGTAATCGTTGGCTACGGGTACGACAAGCGACGTTGAGCATCGAACAAGGAGTGAGTTAATGGCAATGGATCAGGATATCGCACGGGTACTGTTTACATCGGAACAAATCCAGGCCCGCATTCGGGAATTGGGTCTGGCAATCTACCACGACTATACCGCTGTGGACGATCTGCTGCTGGTCGGCGTGCTCAAAGGCTCCGTGGTCTTCATGAGTGATTTGGCCCGTGCGATTCCACGCAAGGTAGCGCTCGACTTTATTGCTATATCATCATATGGGCAATCCACCCAAACCAGCGGTGTGGTGCGCATGCTGAAAGACCTGGAGATCGATATCGGCGGGCGGCATATCCTGATCGTCGAGGATATTATCGACAGCGGCCTGACACTGGCCTATCTGCGCTCGTTGCTGCTGCGGCGCAATCCGGCTTCGCTTAAAATCTGCACGCTGTTAAGCAAGCCGAGCCGCCGCGAAGCCGATGTGCCGGTCGAGTACACCGGCTTTGATATTCCCAACGAGTTCGTCGTCGGCTATGGCCTCGACTATGCCGAGCACTACCGTAACTTGAGCTATATCGGCGTCTTAAAGCCGGAGGTCTACGAGCAACCTGCAGACTGAGTACTGAACTGCACAAAAAAAGTAATCTGGCATACATTATGGGGCTGTGGTAGTGCGTATACTCTTGTGTATTGGGCGCACTGTCGCCCGAAGATGAGCATGAGGGCAAATGAAAGGTATGGGCGATAACCGCTGGCTGCGTAACAGCTTTGTGTATTTAATCATCCTGGTCGCGGCGGTCGCATTGCTGGTGCAGTACGGCCTATCCAGCAACCGTGGCGATGAAACGACCTTCACCCAGGTCGTCAACGATGCCATGTCCGGCTCGATCGCCAAGATTGGCGAGCACGAGGGTAGTGATGTGCTTGATGTCTATAAGACGAACAACAACAAGCCTGATTACACCGTCCGCAAGTCAACAACTCTGTCGATGGACCAGTTCCTGCGCGAAGAAAAGGCCCGGCGCGTTGCCGAAGCGCAGGCTAAAGGTGGACCAATACCCGATATTAAGTTGCCTGTCGTTGTCGTCTACCCGCCGGCAGCGTGGAGCGGCATCTTGAGTGGCATCACTATCTTCTTGCCGATGGTCTTGCTGATCGGCTTCTTCGTCTTCTTCATGCGTCAAGCCCAGGGCTCGAACAATCAGGCCTTGAGCTTCGGTAAGTCACGGGCCCGTATGTTTACCGGCGATAAACCGACGGTCACCTTCGCTGACGTGGCCGGCCAAGAGGAAGCCAAGCAGGATTTGAGCGAGGTCGTAGAGTTCCTGAAGTTTCCCGATAAGTTTGCCCAACTTGGCGCCCGTATTCCACGCGGCGTGCTCATGGTGGGCCCTCCCGGAACCGGTAAGACCTTGCTCTCCCGTGCGGTTGCCGGCGAGGCGGGTGTACCGTTCTTCTCGATCTCGGGTTCGGAATTCGTTGAAATGTTCGTTGGCGTTGGTGCCAGCCGCGTACGCGATCTGTTCGATCAGGCCAAGCGCAACGCCCCCTGCATTATCTTCATTGATGAGATCGATGCAGTTGGTCGCCAGCGTGGCGCGGGTCTCGGCGGCTCGCACGACGAGCGCGAACAAACGCTGAACCAGATCCTGGTCGAGATGGACGGCTTCGATACCAACACGAACGTGATTGTGATCGCTGCCACCAACCGGCCTGACGTGCTGGACCCGGCCCTGGTTCGTCCTGGGCGCTTCGACCGGCAGGTTATCCTGGACGCGCCCGATGTTCGTGGCCGCCTGGATATTCTCAAGGTCCACACTAAGGGCAAGCCGCTGACCGAGGATGTTAACCTGGAAGCGATTGCCAAGATGACGCCCGGCTCCTCGGGTGCTGACCTAGCCAACATCATCAACGAAGGCGCAATTCTGGCCGCACGCCGCGGCAAGAAACGGATCGGCACGCCGGAGCTTGAAGATGCGACCGAGCGCATGATGCTAGGCGGCCCCGAGCGGCGTTCCCGTGTGATGACGCCCAAGATGAAGGAGCTCGTCGCTTATCACGAGGCCGGCCATACCATTGCCGGTTCCGCGATGCCCAAGGGTGATCGTATGCACAAGGTCACGATCGTGCCCCGTGGCCGTGCTGGCGGCTATACCCTGGCCCTGCCCGAAGAAGATCAAATGGGTCAAAGCGTCTTGCAGTTCGAGGCCAGCATGGTCTTCGCGATGGGTGGACGTGCAGCCGAAGAGATTGTGCTGGGTGACTTCACGACCGGCGCAAGCGGCGATATCCAGCAAGTGACCCGCATTGCGCGGGCGATGGTCACACGCTTCGGCATGAGCAAGACCTTAGGACCAGTCTTGCTGGGCGAGGTCCAGGAGATGATCTTCCTGGGTCGTGAAATCAGCGAGCAGCGCAACTACTCCGAAGATACGGCCCGTGCTATCGACGCCGAAGTCCATACCCTGGTCGAGACGGCACACCACCGCGCTCTGGCTATCCTGCGTAACAACCTCGACCTGTTACACGACATGGCACGTGTACTAATCGAAGTCGAGACGCTGGGTGGCGAAGAGTTACGCGACATGCTTGCGCGCGTCAAACCCCTGCCGCTCGATGCCAACGGCACCGAAGGTATCAACGGTACGAACGGTCATTCGTCCGAATCTTTACCGGCGGATACCCAACGTCTAGCATAGCCTCTACCTTCCGCGTCTCAAGTGCCCCTTCCTGCTTTGGCGGGAAGGGGTTTTTGCTGCCCTACAAATTGACCCTCAACCGTCAAAAGACCAAGATGCGACCAACATATCCGGCTAAGCAATAAGCACAAGCCCTGTATGGTATGCTTGGGCCGTGAGCGATGTATCAACCTTGTTCTATACAATTAGATCAAGCGATTGCTGAGAGCGAAGCAGCATGGGCACGGCAGGAACAGCGCGCCGCCTACGGGACGCCATTCCCTATAGGTACGCTGAGCTGACGAAGAGGCTCAATAGAGATTTCTGGGACAGCGAATCGGAGATTTACCACAGCTTGCCATTGTGGTCTCGGTACACCGGGAGAATTCCAAAAGCGACCCCGCTGGCAGCAATGTTGGTGGAGGGAAGGATCAAGTCAAAAGCATGACAAACCGCAACGTCCAGGAATATATTGAAATCCGCGGCGCCCGCGAGCATAATCTCAAGAACGTCTCGCTCCGCATACCCAAACGTAAAATTACGATCTTTACAGGGGTATCAGGTTCCGGCAAATCGTCAATCGTCTTTGATACGATTGCCAACGAATCGCAGCGATTGCTCAGCGAAAACTTCAGTATGTTCCTGCGCAACTTTATGCCCCGTTATCCGCAGCCTGACGCTGATAGCCTCGAGAATTTGAGCATGGCGGTAGTTGTAGACCAGAAACGCCTGGGTGGAGGCTCGCACTCGACCGTGGGCACCGTCACTGATATTACAACCATTCTTAGGCTCCTGTTCTCTCGCCTCGGCATGCCTCATATAGGCAACGCGAGCATGTTTTCGTTCAATGATCCAGCCGGAAGGTGTCCCGAGTGCGAGGGCATGGGGCGCAAGATCGGCCCGGTGCCTGACAAAATGCTGGATATGTCCAAGTCGCTCAATGAAGGTGCGATACGGGTACCGATGTTCGGGATAGGGGTCTATCAGGCCTCCGGCTTTTTCGATAACGATAAAAAGCTCTCCGAGTATACGCCGGAAGAGATGGACCTGCTGCTGTACGGCAAGAACCGTAAATTCAAAACACAAGGCGGCGGCGGCACCTACACTGCGAGCTATCTCGGGGTTATGGAGAAGTTTGCCGAAGCCTATATCCGCCGCGACTATACGACGCGCCCTGAGCGCACCAAAAAAGCCATTGAGCCGTACATTGCTATGGGCCCGTGCCTGCTCTGTCGCGGTGCCCGCCTGAGCCAGGCAGCGCTTGGCTGTAAGATTAAAGGCTATAACATTGCTGAGCTATCCGGTATGGAAGTCAGCGAGCTCGCGACGGTCATAAAGGCTATCCAGAAGGATTCGGCGGCAGTCGGCGTTCTCAAGACCATCATGGCCCGATTGCAGAATATCATCGATATCGGTCTTGGGTACCTCAGTCTTGACCGCGAGACCGATACCCTCTCCGGGGGTGAGTCGGCACGTGTGAAATTGGTGAAGCACCTCAATGGTAGCTTGGTCGATGTTGCCTACATTTTTGATGAACCAAGCGTTGGTTTGCATCCACACGACGTGCACCTCTTAAACGAGTTGCTCCAAAAACTGCGCGACAAAGGCAACACCATACTGGTGGTGGAACATGACCCTGATGTAATCAAAATTGGCGACCATATTGTGGATCTCGGCCCTAATGCCGGCACGCACGGTGGCGAGATCGTCTTTGAGGGAAGCTTCGCCGACCTGCTCCATGCCGATACCTTGACCGGAAAGTATCTTACGCGCAGATTGCCGATTAAAGAGAGCTTCCGATCGCCGACCGGTCAACTGCCGATCGAACATGCCAGAGTGAACAATCTTCAGAATGTCACTGTTAATATTCCTATGGGGGTATTCACAGTTGTGACTGGGGTTGCTGGATCGGGAAAGAGCTCGCTTATTAACGAAGCTTTTCTGACTGCACATCCCGACGCCATAGTCGTCGACCAGGCCGCGGTGGGCGCTTCGACACGTTCTAATCCGGCTACCTATACTGGCATCATGGACGACGTTCGCAAGGCCTTCGCAACCACCAACAAGGTCAATGCAGCGCTGTTCAGTTTTAACTCCAAAGGCGCCTGCGAAAACTGCCAAGGTTTGGGAGTGGTGTACGTCGATCTGACGTTTCTGGAAAGCGTCAAACTCCCTTGCGAAGTCTGCGAGGGTAGGCGCTTCAAGGATGAGGTGCTGGCATACAAGTTGGATAGAAAATCGATCAGCGATGTACTCGAAATGACGGTGGATCAGGCCCTCGAGTTCTTCGACAACAAAGAGGTCCGGCCGAAGCTGCAAGCGATGAGCGACGTGGGCTTGGGCTACATAAGGCTCGGTCAGCCGCTCAGCACGCTTTCAGGCGGTGAATGCCAGCGCATCAAGCTTGCCAGCGAACTGCACAAAAAGGGTAGCATCTATGTTATGGACGAACCCACCACGAGCCTGCACATGTCTGATATTGAGCATTTGCTGACGATCTTTAACCGCCTCGTCGACGCGGGCAATACAGTGGTTGTCATCGAGCATAATCAAGACGTCATTAGCAATGCCGATTGGGTTATTGATATAGGGCCCGAAGCAGGAAGCAAGGGCGGAACCGTCGTCTTTGAGGGCACTCCAAGACAACTCCTGAAGGCGAAGGACTCGCTAACGGGCAAGTACCTCCGTTACCACCAGATCAACCAGTACGAGTAGTTCTCGGCCTAGCACGGTCTACCTGCCGTTCATCCTACGCTAAGCCATGAGGGTTACCAGTGAATGGTCTTATGGAAGCCATCACAGGGCCACCTTAGCCACGTCTGCTATAATAGTAGGTCACAGAGCAGAGCAACCCATTAGTGATTGTGTTGGAGGCTGTCATGTCTGGGCATAGTAAATGGCATTCTATTCGCCGATCAAAAGGCATTCTTGACCAGAAACGTGGAGCGGTCTTCACCAAGCTGGCACGTGAAATCATTGTCGCGGCTCGTGAAGGTGTGGCCGATCCCGATAGCAACTTCCGTCTGCGGCTGGCGGTTGATCGTGCCAAGGCGGCCAATATGCCGGGCGAAAATATACAACGAGCCATCGACCGTGCTGCCGGCAAGGGCAACGAGGCCGCGATTGAAGAGCTATTTTACGAGGGCTACGCTGCCGGCGGTATCGCCGTAATCGTCCACGCAGCCACCGATAACCGCAACCGCACCGCAGCCGAAGTGCGTACCGCCTTCAACAAGGGCGGCGGTACACTCGGTGAATCGGGCTCGGTCGCCTGGATGTTCGACAACAAAGGTCAAATTACCATCGAGATGCCGCCCAATAAACCCTTCGATCCCGATGAGATCATGCTGCAAGCGATCGACGCGGGTGCCGATGATGTGCAGGTCGATGGCAACGATATCGAAGTTTTTACCGATCCCACCGAGCTGAATAACGTGCGTCAGGCCCTCATGAAGGCCGGTCTGCCGGTCACGAATGCCGACCGCACCATGACACCCAAAACGCCCTTTATGCCCGGTGACAAAGAGGCACTTTCGGCCCTTCGCTTGATCGACAAGCTTGAAGATTTGGATGATGTGCAAAAGGTCTACACGAACCTTGATGTCAACGACGATCTGATCGAAAAGTTTGAGGCTGCTGCCTAAACAACCTCTTGCTCCCCTCTCCCCGCTGTGGGAGAGGGGTTGGGGGTGAGGGGTGGGGGCTTGAAATGCGGACGCTTGGCATTGATCCCGGTACGGCAACGATGGGTTGGGGTGTCGTGGAAGATGATGGGGCGGGCGGCCAGCAATTGGTCGCCTATGGTGCCTTAACCACGCCCAAAACCATGCTGCTCGCGCAACGGCTACAGCTGCTCTACAACGGTCTGGAGAAACTTATCGCCCAATATAAGCCTGACAGTGCCGGGATCGAAGAGCTATTCTTTAGCAAGAACGTGACGACGGCCTTGGCCGTAGCCCATGCGCGGGGTGTTGCTATGCTGGCGCTGGCGAACGCCGACGTGCCGCTCGAAGAATATCGCCCTATGGCCGTCAAGCAGGCCATGACCGGCTATGGCCATGCCGACAAGCACCAGATGCAAGAAATGGTGCGGCTTCAGCTTGGTCTCGATACTATCCCCAAGCCCGATGACGCCGCCGATGCGCTGGCGATCGCGCTGTGCCAGGCTCATAGCGCCGTGGTCCGAGCGCGCTATCAAGAGAGTTCCTGATGCCGACGACATGGCAGGGTGCCGACTTAGATGAGATGGCCCCAAACAATTTTATTGTGCGCAACGAGCGTGTCCGGCCCCTCTTGCGTGGCGAAGGCACGCTCGACGGTTCGCACTTCCTACTCGAAACTTGGCGGCGCGATGGGCTGATCGCCCGCATTCGCGCTGCGGGCTTGAGCGTTCGGACCTTGCTTGACCGTGTAAATGCTCTGCCCACAATTCCGCCTGGACGCACGGTTGGACCACAGCTCTTTCGGCCGCTAGGAACCGCCAAGGAGCAGTGGGCCGGCTTTGACCGCGCACGCTTGCGCTGGCGTGATCTGCCGGTCGTTACACACGAGGGACGTCAGGGTGTCGAAGTGCTTGTCGACGAGCCGGTACGGCGGCGCAAAAGCCGCACTGGCGGAGATTTTTTTGTGATCGTGCCGCAAGGTACCACTGGCGCTGGGTTGCTGGCTGTCGATGAAGAAGCTGCTCTGCTGCAGGCCTACGCGCTGCTTGCTAACAGTCGTGAGCCCGCGCGCATCCACTTCACCAAAGAGGCTGACCTCTACCATGTTAAAGGCGGCAGTGTCGTTCTGCCGGCTCGCCATGCCGAGACCCTCGATCTGCTCGCTGCCAGCAAGGCGCGCTGGACGTTCGGCTCCGCGACATCGGCGCTTGCCGAGCGCGTCTTTGAGAAACTGGGGATCGTGCTATTCCCCGGCATACCGCTTGCAACAGATACGCCGACCAAAGGAGCATACTAATGGATTTTGAAGATCTGCTTGATATCCTCAAAGGACTACCTGCGCGCACCTATGGCTACGTCGGGCTAGTAGCCGTCTTTGGCCCGCTCTTGCTTCGGCTGTTGGGTTTAAAAACCTTGAGCAATCTGCTTCGTCCTGCCGCCCTGCTTGTGCTGTTGGCTGGTCTCTACGCCAAACAGCAGGAGATCCTGAAGCGGTTCGGTAAATAAGGCGGGTGATCGCAAGGCCTTTGACGTGCAGAGTACAGGACTCATCGCTGTTTTACATTAGCGTAATCACGGCTATAATGCTTGGGACGGGGCGCCGCCCTGGCTTGTCGAGGACCATATGACCCGCATTGGGATTCTTATCGTTGCATATAACGCTGAAACGACGCTGCGCAGTGTACTGCAACGCATTCCACAGCCGATCATGGATAAAGTCGAGGAAATCTTCGTTTTCGATGATGCCAGCCAGGATGCGACCTACGAGGTAGGCCATCAGCATAAGCAAAGCATCGGCGCAGACAAGCTTTCGATCTTCCGCAATCCTGTTAATCTCATGTATGGCGGCAACCAGCGGCGCGGCTACCAATATGCTATCGAGCAAGGCTTCGATATTGTCGTGCTGCTGCATGGCGATGGTCAATACGCGCCCGAAATCATGCAGGATTTGTTAACGCCGCTGGAAAGCGGTCAGGCCGACATGGTCATGGGCTCTAGGATGCTCATGCCGGGTGCGGCTTTGCGCGGCCGGATGCCGTTATATAAGTTCGTGGGCAACCGCATCTTAACCACCATCCAGAATCTCATGGCCGGCACGCGCTTCAGCGAATTCCACTCTGGCTACCGCGCCTATTCGGTCCCGGCCCTACGCCAGCTGGAGCTCGATGAGCTAACCAGCAATTGGCACTTCGATACCCAGATCATCTTACAGTTCTTGAAGCGCGGTTATCGTGTTACGGAAGTGCCGATCCCGACCTATTACGGTGATGAAATCTGTCATGTCAATGGCATCCCCTATGCGCTGAATTGTATCCGCGAAGTCTTCTTATATGCTCTACGTGATCGCTGGAGAGTGCGTGCTTCATTACCGTCTGCATCACGACCCCAAAAGTAGTCACCAACAAATCGTTTGGCTCCTTAACCACCTTCCGTGCGATCCCGTGCTGGATGTTGGCGCGGCCCAGGGCTTCCTGGGCCAACTTATGCAGGGGACCGGACGAGTCATTGATGCCGTCGAGCCGAACGGTTATTGGGCCGAGCGTGCTCGTCCCTATTACCAGCAGGTCTTCGCGTCAACCATTGAGGAGGCGCACCTCCCGCCTGCTACCTATCCGGTGGTGGTATGTGCAGATGTCTTGGAGCATACTGCCGATCCCATCGCTGTGCTCAAGCAGTTGCGTGAAGTCGCGACCGCCGATGCGGCCTTCGTGATCTCGCTACCGAATGTTGCGCACTTGGCAGTGCGCCTGCTGCTACTCGCCGGCCAATTTCCCCAGATGGAGCGCGGCATCTTAGACCGGACGCATCTCCATTTTTGGACCCGTACTACCGCGACCGATATGTTGCGCGAGGCCGGTCTGCAGATTGAGCGTGTACGGCCCACCGGCTTTCCTCTAGACGAGCTATGGCCGAAAGGCGCGGGTACGCCCCCATTTAAGCTGCTCATGCGCTTTCAGCATCTGCTCTTGCTCGCCATGCCAACGCTCTTCGCTTGGCAGTGGGTCATTGTCGCTCGTCCTATCGCATAACCATGCGCTCGCAACAGCTTGACGTAAATCACTCCACCGTTAGCATCCGACCAGCTTTGCTCCAACGCGATTGGGCGATTGGGCTAATCCTGGCTCTGCTCCCACTGCTCCTCTTCGCGGCGGAAACCCTCGGTATTCGCTCATTTTTCTACCACGATGTCCAATACTATTTCTTCCCCTATCACAAACTTGTTGCCGATATCATCCACAGCGGTCAGCTGCCACTCTGGAATTCCTACGCCTTTAGCGGCATCCCACTCTTAGGCGATGGCCAAACTGCCATATTCTATCCGCCGAACTGGCTTTTTCTGCTCTTGCCCACGGGCCGGGCCTTGAACTTGGTGGTCCTGCTCGAATTCTCCATCGCGGGCGTGGGCATGTGGGTCTTTACGCGCAGCATGGGCTTACAACGCGGGCCGGCTCTGCTGGCTGCCCTAAGCTATATGTTCAGCGGTTTTCTAACGACCCGCGTCGTCCATCTGTCGATCATCAGTGGTGCGGCCCTCATCCCGCTGCTCTTCTGGGCCATCGAACGCTTCCTGCAACAGCGTACCCTCCGGCGCTTCGCCATCGCTACCCTATGCATTGCCGTCCAAGCCGTTGCCGGCCATCCTCAGGTCCCAGTCTATACCGCCTTTGCTCTAGGCCTCTATATCTTATGCCAAGCTGGAGCCCAAGTGTGGTCGACACGTACCTGGCGACCGGCCCTTGCGCTCGTTCAGCTGGCGGGTATGTATCTGGCCGGCTATACCTTGGCCGCGATCCAGCTGCTGCCTTGGTTCGAGTTTGCCTCGCTCTCACCCCGGGCAGCAGGTGCGACCTATGACTTTGTTACCTACCAATCGATCGCGCCGAGCGATTGGTGGATGTGGTTGTTTCCCTACGGTTGGGGTGGTGTCCAGCAAAATGCCTTCGAGGCTGCCCGCATCGACATTGGCCGGGCGATCTACATCTGGGAGCGGGCTGCCTATATTGGTATCCTGCCACTGATCCTTGCAGTAGTCGGCGTGCTCAGTTTGCTTCGGCCAGCCACGGCGCCCGGTGCCGCCCTTCCTTCGAGTGACGAACTCCCCCGTCCGTCGTTCGGTGGCCGCAGCCAGGGCTGGGCCATTGTTGCGGTACTGGTTGCAGGCGGTCTCATCGCGGCCGGGCGTCATACGCCGGTTGGTCATCTGGTCTATCTCCTACCGGTCATGGGCAAGCTCCGCGCCTACTCACGGGCGATAGTGCTGGTCTCATTCGCCGCATGTGTCCTGGCGGCCTATGGTGCGCAACGAATCCTCGTCTCGACGCCCCGCGATTGGTACCGCTTCCGGCCGATAGTCGGCATGGTCGTAGTCGTCGTGGCGTGGGTTATCGGTGGTGCTCTGCTTCTGGCCCACTACCCGGACATCTTGCCAGCTCTGGCACCTACCGAGCTGCGCAATCACCTCAACGGGCGCCAGCCGAACGGGTTAGTACCGCTCGCCCTACTCATAGCCTCGACCCTCGCTTTAGTCTTCGCCCGT
>JBBRHB010000102.1:0-11227 GCA_038223355.1 Chloroflexales bacterium | reverse complement strand
ACCATCGGCGAGAGGATCGGAAAAAGGTACACCTAACTCGATCATGTCGGCTCCTGCTGCGACCAAAGCGGGCACAATCTCGCGGGCGGCGTGCATCGTCGGACAACCGACGGTCAAGTACATAATCAGCGCCTGACGATCGGCTTGTGCCAGACGCTGGAAAACAGCGGCAATACGGGACATACGAGCACTCCTCTTCTGATTACGCTACGTAAAAGCTCTCCCGTAGATCGGGGAGATGTTTAATGACAATCGCAATGGCTAAGACGCCGCCTGCTGTGACCAGCAGTTGGTTATGTGTCCAGTACCATAAGGCCGCTGGCACCAAGGCCAGCGCAATCACGGTTGGCCATGTCTCGTCTTTCCGCCGCTCTGGGCTGAGCGGCAGGAGAAATTGCAGGCCAAAGATGGCGAAAAAGATCACAATGATCGAGATAAACGTCGGCCAGTTCATGATCAACAACACTGCTATACCCGTCGCCAGACCTTTACCACCCATCCGCCGCAGCCAACGCTTCCAACCAGCACTGTGCTCATGCCGTGCCGCCCACAACAGCCAAATGGAACAGCAATGACCGACGATAGCAACTCCACCTGCCAAGGCAGCTGCATCACGACCAATGAGTACGCGCGCGACCAGCATCGCGATTGCCCCTTTGGCGGCGTCTAGCGCCCCCGCAAAGAGCCCCGGTACTTTGCCGACCGACCGGATTGTATTCATGGCTCCCGTATTACCTGAGCCAGTCTGCCGCAGATCAATGCCCCCAACCCGCGAGGCGACCAGGAGTGCGAAAGGAACGGCACCGAGTAGGTACGCAAACACGAGTACAGCAAACAGCATTAGCGGACCCCCTGCACCTTATTCACCAACACCGTGCCTAGCAGGAAACAGATGATCGCCAGGGCAAACATTAATGTATAGCCTAGTTGAGGATGGGGGTTGCCGCCCTTCCGGTCGATCAGCTGAAAGGTACTAAGCACAAAGCCGGCAATGGGCACTGCTGTGAACTGAGGCAGTGTATTGGTAATATGCCACACTCCCATGTCCTTGGCATAGTCGACGTCTGAAGGCAGAATATCGGTAGCCAGCGCCCAATCTACCGATTGGTAGACGCCATAGCCCAGACCGAAGACGATCCCAAGCAACACGACAAGGCTGAATGAGTGCGTCAAAGCCAGTAGGATGACCACCAGCGTTTGGAGCAGACCCGAAATATAGACCATGATCTTACGGCCGTAGCGGTCCGACAATGTCCCGCCAGCGTATGCTCCGACCAGCCCGCCAATGAGTAATGGCAGAAAAAATAGACTAGCTGCGAACGAAGGATCGTCAGTGAGCTTCCGGCCGAAAAAGCGGAAGGGCGCGCCCAACACGTCCTGCATATAAAAGCGCACATTAACCTGGATCATGAGCGTACCGCCTAACACCAGCAGGCGCGTCAAGAAGACCCAGGTGAAATCCCGAGAGTGAAACGGCGTCACCAAGCCTCGCATGAATGAACGCCAGCGAAACGGTACGGCTGGGCTGGTAACGACGGGCTCATGGACTGTCAGCACGGTCCCGAGCATCCCTGCCGTCATTACCCCCGCGATGAGCCAGTATGCACCACGAATGCCAATGCCCCCCAACGCGAAGCCGAAGGCCACGCCAACGCCGCTGCCTAGCACGTTCATGAAGCCTTGCCAGCCCGAAGCCGAACCACGCTGCGCCGGTGGCACCATATCAGGAATCAACGCCGAATAAGGCGCAGTCGCCAAGTTGTTGAAAAGCTCGATACCCATAAAGGCCAGGGCATAGGGTACAACGGCCGCTCTGGTGGCGGGCAGATACGCCAGCAGGATCAAGCAGACGACGTTGCCGGCTGTTCCTACCACCAGCCACGGTTTACGACGTCCCCAGCGCGTCTGCCAGCGATCCGACATTGCCCCGAAGATCGGCGCCGCGACCATCGACACCAGCGCACCGATCCCCAAGATAATGCCCAGCGTCGTTTCTTTGAAATCATGGCCACCGATCGCTTCTGCCTGAACCGGCAACAAAAGCTGTAAAATCGCGCCCCAATGAACGGCAGTTGCAAACCAATAGAGGCTCAACATTGCTTGCCTGTACGTTGACAAGTGTGGACGAACAGGGGCGGCAAGCGACTCAGCGGTAGCCGTAGCCATACGTTGTCTCCGGGGTGTCTCGGGAAGGAGGCAGCAAGCTGCCCATCCCGATTATAACATGGAGTTGCTGCGGTACTGCTTTACCAATCGCAGCACATCGTCCGCGCAACCCCAGGATAACGTGAAGCCGGAGCCACCATGCCCGTAGTTATGAATGACGACCTTGCCTTCATCGAGCAGCTCGGCCTCAAGCCGCACAGTCGGGCGTCCAGGTCGTAGGCCAACCTTGTGCTCCAGCACGGGCGCGTCAGCCAGCTCGGGAATTAATGCTATGCAGTCTTGTTGAATGCGTGCGGCAGTAGCACTGTCCGGCGTTGTATCCCAATTATCGAGATCCACTGTACCCCCACACACGATGCCATCGGCCCGCGGAATCACATAGACGGTAGGATGTGGGCCATGATCGTCCAGAAAAAAGGGCACATCTGCGCGGGGAGCGAGACGTAGGATCTGCCCGCGGATCGGATACATCGAACTGTCTCCAACCAGCTCGCGTGCCCCTAAGCCACTACAGTTAATGACGATTTGGCACTCTTGGCACGCTTCATTGAGCGAGCTGAGCGTCCGTTCAACGAACGTGCCGCCGGCCCGCCTGAAACGGTCAAGCAGATAGCCGAGGTAACGTGGCGTTTCCATGACCGGCGCCTCGAAGACAAAGCCGTCAACGACCGGTGGTTGAAGCTCGTCTGGCCGTAGCCGCCGGAATAATCGCACGATGTCGCGCCACGGCGGCTCGTCCGCAGGATAGCGAAAGAGCTCCCGACCCGTCTGCAGCACGACACCGCTTGCCGGATCATCGGCCAGCTTGACTAGCGCCTCATAGGTTATCCCGGACCAGGCCATCACCCGGTCAACCGGGTAGGCATGAAACGGATGCCAAATTGCCGCCGCTACGCTAGAGGTTGTACGCGGCCAGGACTCGCGAGCCCAGAGGGTGACCGGCAAGCCTGCTTCGCGCAGGACCACCCCACAAGTCAGGCCAGCCACCCCCCCGCCAATAATTCCAATATTGTCAATCATCCTTCTGGTGTTCCTGTCACGAAGTCATTCTCTTCTGTGGGCAACTCATCTTGCTCCCTGCCTACCCCGCAGACCTTCTTGACCGCTGGGCAGTAGAGTAGCCACCAGAAAGGGAACAGGGTAAACGGAACCAGCGCAATCACCCGCTGTTGCGCACATAGCAACACCAACGATAGAACTGCTGCGCCACCCACGGTTGCCGTTGCCCAATCCCAGCTATTCCAGTTTGCCTGTAGGAGCTTATACAGCGCGAAGGCCATGATAAGCGCGACCGCGAGGGCGAAGCTGCCGTCGACCAGCAGCCGGCCACCGAAACGTAGTACGTCTTCCCGAAACTGACCGACAGCTGTTTCGGCTGCGACCTGGTGCCGCCGCCAGTCGAGCAGGCGTGTTGCTGCTATCACAAGCCAGACCAAGCTTCCTACGCCACCATAGCCGACAGTGATTTTATACAGTACATCATCGCTCATAAACTTAGATCGTCACGCCCAGCACGTCGGCCATCGTAAAGATATCCTTGTCACCCCGCCCAGATAGGTTGACTAAAATGATCTGCTCGGAAGGGAGGGTCGGTGCCAGGCGCATCGCTTCAGCAACGGCGTGGGCCGATTCGAGCGCTGGGATAATACCTTCGGTTCGGCACAAGACCTGAAAGGCGTACAGTGCGTCGGCATCGGTCGCGTCGACATAGACAGCTCGCCCGCTATCATGCAAAAAGGCGTGCTCCGGACCGATCGAGGCATAATCCAGCCCCGCGGACACCGAGAATGTTGGCGAAATTTGACCGTCCTCGTCTTGTAAGACATACGAACGCGTGCCGTGCAAAACCCCCGGCCTGCCACCTGCGAAGCGCGCCGCATGCCGGCCGGTTGCAACTCCCTGCCCACCCGCTTCGACCCCCCGTAGCTCCACCTCGGTATCTTGGAGGAAAGGATGGAAGATGCCGATTGCGTTCGAGCCGCCTCCGACACAAGCGATCACCACATGGGGCAGCCGGCCGGTCTCCTCCAGCATTTGCGCCCGCGCTTCACGACCAATCACCGATTGAAAGTCTCGCACCATAGTGGGATAGGGATGTGGGCCGAGTGCTGACCCGAGCAAGTAATAGGAGTCCGTATTGGTAACCCAGTCACGCATCGCTTCGTTGATCGCATCTTTCAATGTTTGCGAGCCGGAGGTGACAGGACACACTTCGGCCCCAAGCAGCTTCATACGAAAGACATTGGGACGCTGGCGGGCCATGTCTTCAACGCCCATATATACGACACACTGCAGGCCCAGCAAAGCACAAACTGTAGCTGTCGCCACACCATGCTGGCCGGCACCGGTTTCCGCGATAATGCGCTGTTTGCCCATCCGTTTCGCCAGCAGCCCCTGGCCCAACGCGTTATTAATCTTATGGGCACCCGTGTGCGCCAGATCTTCGCGCTTGAGCCAGATTTGGGCACCGCCATACTCAGCCGTTAGCCGTTGGGCAAAAGTTACCGGGGTCGGGCGACCGGTATAGGTGCGATGCAAATAGTTGAGTTCATCCAAGAATGAAGGATCGGCCAGGGCTGCATTATAGGCTCGCTCGAGCTCAATTACGGAGGGCATTAATGTTTCGGGAACATATGCGCCCCCGAAATCTCCAAAGCGCCCCGGCACGCTGCGTTCTGTGGTCATGCTTGCTCCCACCTTTGGCAAATGCCGTTAAGGTTTCTACATTCTACCTGTACCGTAGATGGGCCGCAAGGCAGAGCTTGCATCGCCGCTAGGTTAAGGAACTCCGAGCTTCGCGCATCAGATCCACAAAACGACCGAAATGCGGGTCTGCATCGTGTGGTCCGGGTGCTGCTTCCGGGTGGTATTGTACCGAGAAGGCGGGGTAGCCTTTGTGCTGAAGACCTTCTACCGTGCCATCGTTCAGATTAAGGTGCGTTATTTCGATCTCGGGCGGCAAGCCCTCGGCAGTGACCGCAAAGCCATGATTCTGGGCAGTAATTTCTACATGGCCGCTGTGTAACGCTTGCACAGGATGGTTCGCACCATGATGGCCATAGGGCAGCTTGAAGGTTTCGCCGCCGACGGCCAGCCCCATCAACTGGTGACCCAAACAAATACCAAAGACCGGTACCTGTCCCAGCAGTCGCTGAATATTGGCAACGGCATAGCCTAACGTGGCCGGATCGCCCGGCCCGTTCGACAAAAACACGCCGTCGGGCTTGAGCGCTAGGACGGTTGCGGCCGGTGTATCGGCGGGCACGACCGTTACCTCACAGCCATGATCAACGAGCTTCCGTAAGATATTGCGCTTCAGGCCGAAATCATAGGCGACGACCTGGAGGGGTGGCCCGGCCTGCGGTCTCAACTGGTCATCCTGTTGATTCCCGACGAACCAATCGGCCGGTGTACCTTCCGTCCAACGGTAGATCGTACGTGTGCCAACCCCGCTTGCTAGATCTTGTCCGACCATTTGGGGTGCCATGCGGGCTCGTGCTAGCAGTGCTGCAAGGTCGTCCTGCTCGGTCGAAATCACAGCCCGCATGGCACCCCGCTCACGGAGATGGCGCGTCAGGGCGCGTGTATCGACCTCCGACAATGCCACAATATCATGATCATGCAGGTATTGGCTCAGACTCTTCTCGGCACGCCACGACGAATAATCGTCGGTATACTGGCGCACCACAAAACCGGCCACTATGGGCCACTCGGCCTCGCGGTCGAACTGGTTAACGCCGGTATTGCCGATATGCGAGGCGGTCATGGTCACGATCTGGCCGGCATACGATGGGTCGGTCAGCACTTCCTGATAACCGGTCATCGCCGTAGCGAAGACTATCTCGCCGGTCGTTTCACCCGACGCACCAAATGAGCGACCGTGAAACACGCGGCCATCTTCGAGCACCAGTGCCGCATCCATAGTAAACTCTGCTCCCAGCTAGCTTCGCGCAGTGCTTAGTCCAACACTTCCAGGGCATGTCGTAGGATCGACACAGCTTCGTCAACATCTTTGCGATCAATGATCAGCGGCGGGACAAGGCGGACCACGTCGTCGCCCGCCGTTGCCACCAATAGGCCGTCCTCTTGTGCTGCATCGCGGACGGCAGCGGCACTGCCTGCAACTTGTACACCACGCATGAGCCCGCGCCCGCGTACCTCCACAACCTTGCCATGCGATCCTTGTAACTCGCTGAGCCGCTGCCCTAGGTAGCCACCGACCTCCTGCACACGCGCCAAAAACTGTGGATCGCTGAGCTTCCGAAACACCGCAAGGGCCACGGAACAGACGAGCGGTCCACCCGCAAAGGTTGAGCCGTGATCACCGGCATGAATAAAACTTGCGACGTGCTCCGTAACCAGGATCGCGCCAATCGGTAAGCCACCGCCCAACGGCTTCGCCGCGACCAACATGTCGGGCCGGATCCCGCTCGCCGTATACGACCACAGAACGCCAGTGCGCCCGCTACCTGCCTGGATTTCGTCAACGATTAAGCAGGCATTGACGCGATCACACAGCTCCCTGAGCTTGCGAAGAAAGGCGTCCGACGCGCTGTTAATGCCGCCCTCGCCCTGAATCGGCTCCACGATCACCGCGCATACATCCGCAGTAATCGCCGCTTCGGCTGCTGCCAGATCGTTATAGGGCGCGAAGCGGACGCCTGGCATGACCGGCATGAAAGGCAGGCGGTATTTCTCCCGCGCCGTCGCGGCAACCGCACCCATCGTGCGCCCATGGAACGAACCTTCAAAGGCAACGATGACGGTTTTATCCGGCAGATGTTGCTCATAGCTTGCTTTACGGGCAAACTTGAACGCGCCCTCAACTGCTTCAGTGCCTGAGTTGGCGAAGAAGACCTTGTCCGCAAAACTGGTTTCGACCATTAGCTTGGCCAACTCGATGCCGGGCACGGTGAGGTATAGGTTAGAGGTGTGCACCAGCTTGGGAGCCTGTTCGATGAGTGCTGCCGTAATGGTGGGATCGGCGTGACCTAGGGCATTAACTGCAATGCCTGCCACGAAATCGAGATAGCGTCGGCCCTCGCTATCCCAGACCTCCGCGCCGCGACCATGATCGAGGACCAACTGCCGTTTGCCATAGTTGGGAACAAAATACTGCTCGGCTGCTGCAATCAATTCTTGTGTATTCACGCTTGCTCCTGGTCACGAGTGATGCGAGTTCCGCCATCTTTTAAGCCATCGATATCTGTGATGCGGACCGAGCGCACGCTGGCTAAGGCTTGTACCGCCGATCGCACCTTCGGGATCATACCGCCGCTAATCGTGCCTTGCGTAATCTCATGCTCGATGTCGCCGGGCGCTAGCCGTGGCACAACGCCGCCATGGAGCATTACACCGGGCACGTTTGAGATAAAGATCAGCTCATCGGCCTGTAGCGCAGCGGCAATCGCCAGGGCCGCGTGATCGGCATTAACGTTCGTGGGAACGTGATCAACCTGATCGACCGAGACCGGCGATACGACCGGTAGCCAGTCTTGGGCGATCAGCCTCTTCAGAACATCCGTGCGCACGCTGACAATTTCGCCGACCCGACCAAGGTCACGTTCATTCGGCCGTAGTGGTACGGTCGTGAGCAGATCAAGATCGACGCCACTAATACCGATGGCCGGTACGCCGGCCCCATTCAGCAGCCGGGTCAAACGTTTATTGATCGTGCCGGAGAGTACTTGCTCGACCACCATCATCGCCTCCGGGCCGGTGGCGCGCATGCCATCCACCATCTCGAATTGGAGATCTGCCCGTGACAATGCGGTCGCAATTTCTTTGCCGCCGCCGTGCACAATCACGCCGGTCCCGCTAAGATCGCGGACTGCCCGGCAGAAGCTGTCGAGAAACGCCGGTTGATCGATCTCGTTACCACCGATTTTAAGCACAAACATAATTGCCCCTCTCACGCCCGCGCCAGGGCATAGGAAGCTCGCGAGTGCCGCTAGAGCGGTAAAGCCGTCGTCTCGGCAAAGCCGAACATGCAATTCATGTTCTGTACGGCTTGGCCCGCTGCGCCTTTGAGCAGGTTATCTTCTACCGCGGTGACGATCCAGTTGCCACGGTCGTCGGCGGGTTCCACCTGGACCACACAACGATTCGTATAAACCGCATGGGCTAACGCGGGCAGCTTGCCAGGCGGTAGGAGATGCACAAACGGCTCGGGATCATAGCGTTCGGCGTAGAGACCACGCACGCTCGCCGCATCCACATCACGCGGTAGGCGGACGTAGATCGTTGACAGGATACCGCGATTGACCGGCAACAGATGCGGTGAGAAGAGGACATGCACTTGTCCACCGGCAGCAGCAAGTTCTTGTTCCATTTCGGGAATATGCTGGTGCACATGGCCAATCTTGTAGGGCGAGAAGTCTTCGTTGACTTCCACAAAATGACTTGCCAGCGACAGCGATCGTCCAGAGCCGCTGACCCCGGACTTCGCATCCACAATGACTTGGTCTGGCAACAAGCCCGCCTCAGCCAGCGGCAGCAATCCCAGAATCACGCTGGTTGGATAGCAGCCCGGATTGGCCACCAAGCGCGCATCACCGAGCGCCGCACGATAACGCTCCGGCAGGCCATAGATGGCTTGGTCCAGCAATTCAGGAGCCGTATGCGTATGCTTGTACCAGCGATCATAGGCCGCACCATCATGCAAGCGAAAGTCAGCGGAAAGATCGATGATGCGCGTACCTGCTGCCAGGGCGGCCTGCACGGTCGGCACGGTAGTACCATGCGGCAAGCAGCAAAAGACGACATCACATGCTCCAGGATCAGCTTGCTCAGCCCCAATCAACGGCAGGTTGTCGACCGTCTTAAAAGCATCGCTAAGGCGCTTGCCGGCGAAAGACCGCGAGGTCGCGAAGGTGATCTTGACCTCGGGATGGCGGCGAAGCAGGCCGATTAGCTCATAGCCTGTATAGCCAGTCGCACCATAAATTCCTACATTGATCATAGCCGAACGTCCACCTTTGTTTTGTTGAGAACGCGGATCATCGCGATCTCATCACAGCAGCTTTGCTTAGGGCAAATCACACAATCCTGCCAGACCTTTTGCGACAAGCTATTCTTGGGCACGGTGGCAAAGCCTAATTTGGTGAAAAACGGGACCTGATACGTTAGCGCAAAGACTGTCGGTATACGCAGACTTTGCGCCTCAATGATCAGGGGCTCGACTAATTGGCGGCCCACCCCGCGACCTTGATATGCGGGAGCCACGGCCAACGAAACAACTTCGGCCAGATCGCGCCAGGTTACTTTAAGGCCGCCGCAACCAACGACCTCTCCCTCCACCTCGGCGACAACAAAGTCGCGCACATTGTTATAGAGTTGGGCCAGGGTTTTAGGCAGCATCAAGCCTTCCGCCGCATACCCATTAATCAGGCTGGCCATCGCCTCAACATCCTCGACCGAGGCGCGACGGAAATGTACCGCTTCTCCCCGTCCGGCTTGTAAAGGCACGTATATGTCAATCTCATTGATCATCGATTATTCTATTCCACATGCCGCACGTGCGGCTACTAATTGGGCGGCCACAGCTACGGGTGCCGTACCGCCGGCAACGCTTCGGTGAGCTACCGATCGCTGCGGATTAAAAATTGCAGCATACTGCTCTTTGAGCACAGGATGTACCGCCGTCAATTCGGCGGCAGATAACGCACGCAGCGGCAGCTGTAGCACTTCGGCCCGCCGCACTAATTGTCCGACCATGCCATGTGCCTCTCGGAAGGGCACTCCAGCCCGCACCAAAACATCGGCCACATCGGTTGCCAGCATGCCATCGTCCAGGCTGTCTACCATGCGTTCGAGGTGCAAGTGCAAGCTCCTGATCACACCGGCTACGATCGGCACGGTCAGCACCAACGTATCCAAGGTGTCGAACAGCGGCTCTTTGTCCTCTTGCAGGTCTTTATTATACGTAGACGGTAAGCCTTTGAGTGTTGTGAGTAGCCCGACTAGATTTCCTAGCAGCCGGCCTGCTTTACCACGCGTTAGCTCCAAAGAATCGGGGTTTTTCTTTTGTGGCATGAGTGATGAGCCCGTCGAGTAGCTATCGGCAACCGTCACAAAGCCCCACTCCGCCGAGCTATATAGAATCAGATCTTCGGCCAGCCGTGATAGGTGTATGCCGATCAATGCCCCGATAAACAGCACCTCGGCCACGAAGTCGCGGTCAGCGACAGCATCCATTGAGTTCGAGGTGATTCCTTCAAAGCCCAACAGCTTCGCCAAGAGCTGACGGTCGATGCCAAGAGCGTTACCGGCCAGTGCGCCCGCGCCCAGCGGTAAAACATTCACCCGGTGCCGAGCCTCAGCCAGGCGCTCACGATCCCGCTGCAAGGGCCAGAACAACGACAACAGCCAGTGCGCTACTAGGACCGGCTGCGCGCGCTGTAGATGCGTATAGCCAGGCATGAGCGCCTCGCCAACTTCCGTGGCGCGCTCAAGCAATGCGCTTTGCACGGCGCAGAGTTCTTTGTCTAACGCGTCGATCTGCTCACGCGTATACAGTCGTAGGTCGGTCGCAACCTGGTCGTTGCGCGAACGACCGGTATGCAGCTTGCCGGCAACTGGCCCGACCAGGGCATAGAGCCGCCGCTCGACCGCCGTGTGGATGTCCTCGTCGCCCGCACTCGGCACAAAGCCGCCGGCCTTGAACTCCGCCTCCACCCGGCGCAATCCGCTTGCGAGTTGTTCACACTCATCGTGCGTGAGCAAGTCGCTTGCTTCAAGTGCAGCGGCATACGCCAACGAGCCGCGAATGTCCGCTTGGTACAGCCGCCAGTCGAAGCCGATCGAAGCATTGAACTGCTCCATGAGTGCATCCGTCGCACCCTCAAAGCGCCCACCCCACTGCTTGTGCATCAGAAACGTTTCACCTTAGGTACGGTAGTCGGCATTGATCGAGACATAGTCGTGTGATAGATCACAGGTCCAAACAGTGGCCGATTCATCGCCCAGCCCGAGATCAAGCGTAATGGTCACTTCGGGTTTGACCAGCGTGGCGTGAGCGTCGGCTTCCTGATACGGCAGCGGTGCACCATCAGCCAGGAGT
>JBBRHB010000101.1:0-11236 GCA_038223355.1 Chloroflexales bacterium | reverse complement strand
GAATTCCCAACCAGGGCCGGTCACCCATCCGTAGCGGAAAACGGCGGGCCTGATCTTGGGAGCGCATCGCGTCGATCAAAATGCTGTCGCTGCCGAAGGGTACTGCCGGTGCAATGGCTTGCACGCCGGGTAAGGCCGGCAAGCGCAACCGTAATCTCTCGACCGAGCCAACAAAGGTTGTTTGTTCAACCTCGGCCTGACCCAGTGGTGGATCCTGCAAATCTGTCGCTGCCGCTGCCAGTGCCACATCTTCGGGTCGGAACAACACCTGGACGCGCTGTGCATCGCCAATCTGCGCTGCCTCCGTTGTCAGGGGAAAGTGCAGGTTCCCGAGATGCACACCATCAGCCGTACATTGCCCAACCAGCAGGTTCGCCATCCCAAGAAAGGTCGCGACGAATTCAGTCTGCGGCCGCTGGTACAACTCTTCAGGCGGTCCGACTTCGAGCAGACGACCGGCATTCATGACGCCCATACGATCGGCGAGCTCAAACGCCTCTTCCTGGTCATGCGTCACGAAAATCGTCGTCATACCGATCTCGCGCTGCACCTCTTTCAGCGTGCGCCGCAACTCAATGCGGATCTTGGCATCCAAAGCCCCGAACGGCTCGTCCAACAGCAACACTGCCGGTGAGTGCGCCAGCGCCCGTGCCAGTGCAACTCGCTGCTGCTGCCCCCCTGAGAGTTGGTGTGGCATCCGATTTCCAAGCCCGGCCAGCCCCACCAGTTCAAGCAACGTATCGCGACGCTGTCGCCGCTCGACCGCCGAAGCTTTACGAATCCGGAGGGCAAACTCAACATTGTCCCCTACCGACATATGCCGAAACAGCGCATAGTTTTGAAATACAAAGCCAGTATCGCGCTGTTGCGGCAACATCTGTGTTACGTCCCGCCCATGCAATAAGACCCGGCCTTGATCGATACCCGTCAAGCCCGCAATCATCCTGAGCACGGTGCTTTTGCCACTACCACTTGGTCCCAGCAGCACAAAAAGCTCCCCATTGGCAATCTCAAGTGATACCTGATTGACCACCGGGTGCCCTTCGTAACGCTTGGTCAGTTGCTCAAGAACGATAGACATAATGTGCCTTTCTTGGTTAGGCGCTTGGTTCCACACTGGTGACAAAGTGGTGACAGCGGGAATGAATACCCTTGAGCGAGGGATCCTAAGTGTATACCAGAGTTAGTCCGCGCTCTAAGCAGACATGCCGTACTGCGGCATAGCCTAGAAGCGTTCCCTCATTGGAAGCAACTGCACTCTGTTTTAGATTGACCAACCTACCCTGTATTCCCACATCCCTAGCATAGGGTATCGTGGTAGCAGAAGTGGTCATATTCGGGTGATAGCTTGAGTGGAGGAGAACTACCGATGATCTTTAAATTCGCACCAAACCCCGCTGGGCAGCTAGGGTCACGGCCTCGGTGCGATTACCGGCACCTAATTTATGGAAGACGGAACTAACATGAAACTTAACCGTCCGCTGGCTGATTGCAAGTTGGACGGCGATTTCTTTGTTTTGGAGCCCTTGCGCCAACAGCTGTAACACTTCGCGCTCCCGGCCCGTAAGTGGGTCATCAGCGGGCGCAGCGGATCTGTTGGCTACCTGACGGATCAGCCGCGCAGCCACGATCGGTTGCAGCAATGATCCGCCGCCATGCACCACCCGAATCGCTGCGAAGAGTTCTTCACGCGGTGTTCCTTTTAGCAAGTAACCTTGGGCGCCGGCGCGTAAGGCTCCCATGATCCGTTCGTCGGTATCAAAGGCTGTGAAAACGAGCACTGGTAGCTCTGGATGAACAAGCCTCAGCCGCCGCAACGTTTCGACGCCGTCCATCACCGGCATTTCTAGATCGAGCAACAGCAGATCGGGTTGGTGTATGTCGACTTGGTCTATAGCCTCCCGCCCATTGCCCGCTTCAGCCACGACCTCAAAATCAGCTTGGGTCCCCAGGATCGCACTCAGACCATCCCGGACCACCGGATGGTCGTCTGCGATCAGGATACGAATAGCTGCGCTCACAGCAGCTGCTCAAGTGGGATCGTCACTTCCAGCCGCGTGCCCGATTCAGGAGCACTCTCGATCCGCAGCTGGCCCCCTAGTAATTTGGTCCGCTCGTTAATGCCGATCAAGCCAAAGTGCTCACCCTTGATCGTCGCCGGCTCAAAGCCAACGCCATCATCTTCGACTAAGAGCCGTACCTGCTGGGGTGTAATGATCAGCTGGAGCAGCACACTGTGGGCCTGTGCATGGCGCACTACATTCCGCAGTCCTTCTTGAGCAATCCGGTAAAGCCCAACTTCAAGACGGCTGGGTAAGGGTGTATGAGCCCCGGTGACTGTCAAGCCGGCCTGCAACTGATGCTGATGCTCCAAATCATCGACCAGCTGTGCGAGTGCATCAGCGATGTTACGTCCTTCAAGCGGCGTAGCACGCAAATCCAGCACGGATCGGCGCGTTTCTTCTAAGCTGGTCCGGGTCGATGCCATCGCTTGATGGATCGCCTTGCGAATCCGAAATGGCTCGGCCTTTGCTTCCAGCAGCGCATCCGCCGTTTCCAGTTGTAGCAACACCGCTGTCAACCCCTGAGCTAATGTATCATGGAGCTCACGGGCAAGATGGTTGCGCTCTTCGGCAGCGCCAAGGTCGGCGCTACGCCGGAAAAGCTGGGCGCGCTCGATGGCGATACTAAGGAGATCGCCGATCGTATGCAGCAAGCGCAGATCATCTGCCGATAACTGCCGCCAGTCCCGGCTGGCCACGTTCAACACGCCAAGCCGCTGCTCATGAGCATACAAGGGAATGCTAGCATGATAGCGCAGGCCATCATTCCCATCAACCAGCTTTTTCAGGCGACTACAACTCACCACATTAATATTGGCAGCACCGGCGAGGTCACCGGCGGCATACGTATCTAAGCAGTAGCAGCTGCCTTCCATAAGCTCAGGATGCATGGTCAATCCGGACGGCAGCTCTTGGGTCGCCGCGAGGTAAAAAGCGCTTGTTTCCGCGCTCACCAGCCAAACCCAGCCGGTCTGTAGATTCAAGAGTTCGGCGACTTCCCTAAGCGCCGCTTGCAATGCTTCATCGAGTTGCACCGAACGATTTAATGCCGCCGTGATCACATTCAGAATCGATAGCTCGTGGTTGCGCTGTTCCAACGAGGCGCGATCCCCTTCGCTGGTTGCTCGTCGTTTGGCCATCGCTGCCTACCTTGCTCCTCCATAGTATAGCGGCATACCGTCTGATCAACGGCCACCGCAGTGCTATGGGAGCATCAAATGCAGATCCCCAAACTCATGCCACAGGTAGCCCTTGTCGATAGCTGCCGCATATGCTCGTCGTAAGTGGGGCAGCCCGACCAATGCTTGCAGCATCGCCAGATGCGTCGCTCGCGGTTCATGCAGTCCAGTCAGCATCCCATCCACCGCCCTAATGCCCCGCTCCGGCGTAATCACCAGCCGCGTCCAGCCTTCTCCAGGATGAGTGACCCGCGTTTGATCCGTAACGGTCTCTAGCGCCCTGATCACCGTCGTCCCAACCGCGATGACCCTCCTGCCCGCTGTATGCGCTGCGTTTACCGCCTGCGCGGTGGCTAGAGGCACGCGGTAGAACTCCTCGTAGGGCGGTTCATGATCTTCGAGGCTGGCCACACCGGTATGTAATAACAACGGCGCAAACTGGATACCCTCAGCTATCATCCGCATGATCAATTCGGGCGTAAAAGCTCGTCCGGCCGATGGCATCTCCGCGCTGCCCATTTCCGTCGCATAGACCGTTTGATAATAGTGGCTCGGCCACGCTTTATCTACATAACTATATCGAATCGGAAAGCCATACGTTGCAAGAAAGCGTTGCAGTTCCATCCCGAGCTGCAAAGTCGCCACCCATAAGCGCGTCCCTGCCCTGGCATCTTCCGCCCTTGTATCATGCAGATATGGCACATGCAGCGTGACCATCGCACCGCCCGGCAATTCCAAGCTCTCCCCGGCCTGTGCGTCCAGGAATTGCTGCGTGACATTGCCCGTCGGTTTGCGCACTTCCACAATCCATAGATTGGCCGGCAGCTGTGTTGACAGATGCAGCTCCAAGCTCGTACCATCGGCACGTGTGGCCGGCAGCGCCGCGTTCAATGTGCCACTCGTATTAATGACGACCACGTCGCCCGGTTGCAGCAAACGCGGTAACTCACGAAACTGGGTATGCTCGATCTGATCACTCGAACGGTATGACACCATCAAACGTACTTCGTCGCGTTGTAACCCGCGCGCTTCCGGCGGTTCGCTCGCCTCCAACTCCTTTGGCAAATCGAAATTCAGTACGGTGTTGGGCCTCGCGCTCTCATGCTTGCTTAAGCGTTGAATAGTGTTCAAAGGTCGTTCCATCTTTGTACGTAGCATGACTTACCCCGCCCCCACCAGACTGCCACTGGCGACTTGACCGCCTTCCGTAGGCAGCTGGCGAGCTTGGTAGCGGCCGCTCGGTAGCTGCCCATCAATCAGCTGCAAAAAACCACCCACACTTGTTTCCGGCCAAGGCCGGTCGCTGATATCCTCGCCCGGAAACGCTTCCTGGTGCATTTGCGTTTGCATATCGCCTGGATCGACCGCGTAGATATGCAGCTCCGGATGCTCCGCCGCTATAATCGCCGTGAGCTGATCGAGCGCTGCTTTGCTTGGCCCATAGCCACCCCACCCTGCGTATGCTTCGACCGCTGCATCGCTCGTGACGTTAATCAGCGTCGCACCTGGCTTCAGGAAGGGTTTGAGCAGCTGGAACAGGGCTAGCGGAGCTATGACGTTGGTACGGTAGACTTCTTCTAGTACTGGCAATGGGTAGTCCAGCAACGCTGGCTGCGGACTTGGCCCCAGCATACTCGCGTTGTTAACAACGACGTCCAATTGACCTATCTCGGCCACGGCTGCCGCCAGCGCTTCTCGATGCCTTGCGTCGGTCACATCACCCGCCAGCGCGATGACTTTTGTCTGTTGGCTGAGTTCGGTTCGTGCCGCTTCGAGCGCCTGCTCACCCCGTGCATCAATGATTAATATCCATCCTGCCTGTGCCAGTTGGCGGGCAAGTGCCAACCCAAGGCCACGTGATGCTCCGGTAATGAGCGCGACTCGTTGACTGCTAGTTAGCATATGATTAAACTTTCTCCATGTATCTTGATAGTGGAATGATAGCGCGGCGGTCGATCTGATGCCCCAGGCAAGCGATCAGGCTCAAGGCATGGAAAAAGGACAGGTGAGAGCCTGTCCTCTTGTACAGGGGTACCACCGCTAGCTTACGATTCGAGAGCGATCGCGAGTGGGCTTTGCAGCAACGGCAGAATGACACGGAAAGAGGTGCCTCGATCAACGCTGCTCGTGACCTCAATGCTACCGCCATGCAAGGCGATAATCTCGTGTACCACATAAAGCCCAATCCCGATCCCATCGATAGCGTGATGCTTGGCATTGGCCGCGCGGTAAAATCGATCAAAGAGCTTGGGGAGCGCCTCTGGCGGGATCCCAATGCCAGAATCGGTAATGACAAGGCAGGCCTGGTTCGCATGCCGAGTGAGTTGTATATGAATATTGCCCCCATCCGGGCTATACTTAACGGCGTTTTGGAGGAGGTTCCCGATCGCCTGCTCTAAACGCAACGCGTCGCCGGCGACCATCAATGGCTCCGTCGCCATCTGTAACTGTAGACTATGTTTGTCGAGCGTGATTTGTGCTTCGGTCACTATCCGTTCGGTGATCGTCTGCAGATCAACGGGGACACATTCGAGCGCGAGCTTGCCTTCTTGCAGCCGTGAAATATCGAGCAAGGCATCGATGAGGTGTGTCAAGCGATTAGCTTGATCGCCCATGATTTGTAACGCCTGCTGGTCACGTTCGTTCAAATTATAGGTTTGGGTCAAGCGGCGTTGTGCCATCTGCACATGTCCTGAGAGTGTCGTTATGGGCGTTCGCAACTCGTGGGCAGCAACTAACAAAAATTGATCACGTAACGCCAGTGCCTGTTGAGCTTCTGCGTATAAACGGGCATTGTCGACCGCCAGTGCTGCTCGTCGGGCGACCATCTGCGCCAACACAAGCTCTTCTTGGCCATAGCGCCGCTCCGGGCCGGCAGCAAAGGTGATCGTGCCGAGTGTCCGTTCACGTGCAATGAGCGGCACAATCAGATAGCTTTCGATGATAACGTCACGGTCGAGCCGTGCTTGTGCAACGACCATGCTGGCCGGATCAAGCTCGGTTGCTGGGACTGTGTTGGTCAGCAACGGCTCGCCAGTTCGCAGCACACGTGCTACTGGGTGATCAGCATCGCGCGCAATCGCATAATACTGCTCGCGTGCCCGTGATACCACTTCCTCCACCGGATCACGATGCGCAACCACCACCGCCTGGATCTTATCTTCCGCAAGCAAATGAATAACACACCGGTCGCCCAAGATTGGGAGTGTTAGCCGTGCTGCATTACCCAACGTCGTTTGATAATCGAGTGAGTCAGCGAGCACGCTGCTGACCTCGACCATAAAACGCTGTGCATCTTCCGCGCGCTTGCGCTTCGTTATATCACGCGAAGCCACGTGAATCTCGTAGATCGTCCCGGTTTGCTGATCGGCGATAGATCGGCTGGTCGATTCAACCCATATGTACCGATCACCCTTGCTATGAAGGCGGTAGGCAATGGTGACTGTATCGGGCTTATCTAAAACGGCGTAATGCGCGTCCGCGACAATGTCGCGATCCTCTGGGTGAATCAGCGTGTAGGCCGAACGTCCCACCAAGTCCTCTGGCAGATAGCCGAGCAGTTGCAGGCACGCCGGTGATACATATAAGAATACACCATTGAGATCATGCCGGGAGATCATGTCGGTTGACATCTCCGCCAGCAGCCGGTACCGTGCCTCACTATCACGTAGCGCGGCTATCGCTACTTGCTCATCGCTATCCGGAACCCTTGTTGTCTCTCCGCACTCAGCCGTGCTAGAACGTCGCTGCATCCCGCGTTGGGGGATTTGTAGCTTACCGTCGATGATGGTATCAGTATTCATGACTATACTCGTAGGTGGCATCTACACCGTCTATGCGTTTCATGGCTGAGGCTGAGCACGGGGGGACGTGCATATCCGTAACACACATTGAGACAGACAAAGAGCAGGAGCAACCTGGATAATCGAAGGGTGGGCTTAATTCCTGATGCCATTGTAGCACAGGCTGAGGAAAGTACACAGCCAATTTTTCCGCAGTTGTATGCTTGAGGTACTATGCCAGCCCGTGCTATACTCGTTCGTAGACGTTCAAAAATCAGATATCACCGTTTTGTGCTCCGACCGTCCCATCCTCAACAACCAATGTGCTCATAATTGTATGCATATGATAACGATTGACGGCACAGACTCTATGGCAGTTGATGCCTTGGTGGCCCAACTACTACGGGACCCCAAGCTGGCTTCAGGCTTGGAACTACTTCCCGACGCCACCGCACAGTTCGTCGTGGAGCACCTCAAGCAGGAGGCGGATCGCTACTGGGGCATCAATGCAAATCATTCCGTTGAGTTGGCGGAGGCGATCATTCAAATCGGGCAAGCCCGCCACGACGTATCCCAGACGGCCCTGGGCATCATGGCACGCGGCGATGCCCTCAAGCTCCTTGGCCGGACTGCCGAAGCCTGGCAAGCGCTCGAAGAGGCCGGTAATCTTTTCTTGAGCGCTGATAATGATGTCGGTTGGGCACGCACGCGTATCGGCCGGCTCCTAATCTGTGTCGACCTCAATCATGTCAGCCAAGCCCTCGCTGATGCCGAACGCGCGCAGGCTATCTTCAGTCAACATGGCGAGCAGGAAAAGCATCTGCGTCTGGAACTGAATATCGCGATCGTCTACGATTTATTAGGCGAGCACGCGCAGGCCCTGGCCTTATACCAGGCAGCACTCATTCATGCCTATGCCTTAGGGGCGGCAGGTGCCGCCTATCTGGGAGCCTTATATACCAATATCGGCCTTACCTATGAGGCCTTGGGTGATTTCCAGCGCTCTGCGCTCCATCACGAAAAAGCACGAGCTTTTTTTATCGAGCGTAACCAACCAAGTGCAATCGCGATTACTGAATCAAATTTGGCACATATTGCGATGACGCAAGGTAGGTACCGCCACGCTCTGAAGCTTTTACACCATGCGCACGGCCTGCGCATAACCGAGCGCCTCTTTCGCGATGCGGCGCGGATTAGCTGCGATATTATTGAGTGCTACCTGTTGCTGAACCGTTATATCGACGCACGGGACTTGGCGTACAAGCTCATCGATATACACCGCGCCTTCCATTCTACCTACCTAGAAGCGATGAGCCTCTTGCATCTTGCCACTGCGGAAGCTGAGGCGGGCAATCTCGAGGCAGCACAAGTGGCGCTAGACGCGGCGGAGCCGATCTTTACGGCACTTGGTGCGACCTCTTGGGTTACAACGACCCACCTTCGTCGTGGTCGTATCGCTTTAGAACAGGGTCATATCAACGACGCACTTCGCGCGGCACGTAGTACCGCTGCTCATTATGCCGCTACCGGCCAGGATGTTAATTATGCAGCGGCCATGCTACTGCAAGGGCAAGCATCTTTCGCTGCCGGTGATCTGCAAACAGCGGAAAATGCTGCGCTCGTCGCTCTGCGTATTGCTCAACGCTGTAATGTACCACCGCTACGCTATGCGTCACATTTGCTCCTCGGCCGAACCGCCGAGGCCCACGGCGCACTCAGCACTGCGATCCGTCGCTACCAGGCTGCTGCTGCGACTGTGGATCGTGTCCAACGCAGCCTCACGATCACGCTACGTCCCGGCTTTCTAGAGGACAAAGGCGAAGCACTACGTGCACTGCTCATGCTCTATCTGCGTGGCGGTCACGTGGCTGCCGCCTGGGAAGCCTTGGAGCGGGCCAAAGGACAGGTACTCCTAGGCTACTTGGCGAATCGGGAGCAGTTGCGATGGGCCAACGATGAGGACGATAGCCGGACCTTGGTTGAGGAACTTAACCAATTGCGCGCCGAGCACCAGTCATTTTACCATATAGCCCACGCGGAGCCGAGCGTAGCCACCGACGGGCCGCGTGCTATGTCGCCGGCGCAGGCCCTCTCTGAGGTCAATAGCCGCGAACGACGCATGCGGGCAATTACGGAGCAGCTCTATCTCCGTGGTGGTGAGGAAGGATATCAACGCCACCGCCAGATGCCCTCACTGCTGGATATTCAGCAGCACCTTGATGGCACGCTGCTGATCGAGTTCTATCATGATGGCATCGACTTTTGGGCCTGGACGCTTGACCGCGACCGGCTAAACCTGCATTGCCTCCCTGCACCGTCCGAGATGATTACCTCGCTGCTGGCGCAACTAGAGATTAATCTGGCTGCTGCGCTTCAACTCGGTCCAAATGGCCCTGCCGTGCGGGCGTTGTCTCGCTCAGCGCGGCGCATCGCTCAGCGTTTATACCAGCTCTTGCTCGAACCCTTTGCCGCCCTCCTCCCCGGCCACCGCCGCCTGACCATTGTGCCATATGGCCCGCTCCACTATCTACCATTTCACCTGCTCCATACCGGCGCATCCTATCTTATTGAGCTGTATGAAATCGTGATCTTGCCGGCCGCCGCCTTGCTGTCCCAGCCCAGCCCCCAATGTACCGGCGGTGCGCTGGTGCTAGCGCATTCGCGCGAGGGGTGCCTCCCACAAACTTTACTGGAAGGGCAGTCAGTCCAACGCTTATTTGGCGGCGAAATCCGCTCTGAAGGTGCCGCCGACCGAAGTGCTTTACAAGTGCCGCCACGACAAATCTTGCATATCGCAGCTCATGGCGAGCACCGTCTCGATAACCCCGACTTATCGTATATTGAGTTGGCCGATGGCCAACTCTACACCGACGATTTGCTCCAACAAGATATGCGTTATGAACTGGTAACCTTGAGCGCCTGCGAAACGGGTCGCGCCAAGGTTGCATTGTCCGATGAATTAATCGGCTTAGGGCGGGGCTTTTTATATGCCGGAGCAGGGGCATTGATCGTTAGCCTGTGGCGTATTGTCGATGCACGTGTGGTCGTCTTTATGGAACAGCTGTATAGTGCGTTGTACCAGGGTGCGTCGAAGGCAGCGGCACTCCAGGCTGTGCAACGAAGCCTGTTAGCAGCCGAGCCCGATCTGCACCCCGCCTTTTGGGGCGCCTTTCAGCTTATTGGTGACGCTGGTCCACTTTCCGGTACAGGTAGCACTTAAAAAGGAGTTTCCGCATGTACGAGTCGCCTCCACAGCCGCCAGTTGATCCACAACCCCTCCAGTATTTCATACCAGAGCAAATGCTGCTGCTCGTAGAACATAAAGAGCCGATCGCTCCTGAGCAACTCGCAGCCTTTATCAACGCCCTTGAACGACCCTTAGATGGTGTGCGCCTCGTTCCACGGCGAGTATTAACCTTTACCCAAAAGGAAGCAAAGAGCGGGCAACCGCCCACCTTCTCGCTAATTTTTGTAGCCGTACGGGGTATCAACGATCTGCCGGCTCGGCTAATCCCCCTGATTGACCGTCTTAATGATCAGCTCGAGCCACCATCAATTGCTGGGCTGACCCTCCAGCTTGCGTCACCGAACTGGCTGCTGAGCGGTGCCACTGACCATATTGGTACCGGTGGCCCTAGGACGCCACCCCTCAGTGTGGCCGATAGTGTTGTTGCAGGAGCAGGCAACTTTCTGGCACCAAATGCACCGTGGGCTTGGTCATTACCTGACCATCTTCCGCTCAAACTGCCACTCCAGGAGCGCGGTATGGGTGTGGACATTGCGATCCTGGATACTGCTCCTTGTGTCCACGATCTCGTGCAGGCCTATGACCTCTGGCACACAACACAGCCTTTGATCGAGAGTTTGCTCCGCCCCGGTGGCCGGCTACACGTACAGAACGCTGACTACAGCGATCTTGTTCGCCTGGCGGGCTATCAACTCAAAGACCACCGCTATATTATGTCTGACCATGGCTTGTTCGTTGCCGGGATTATCCATACCCTCGCGCCCCAGGCCAACCTGCACTTGATCGAGGTGCTCAATCCCTATGGCGTCGGTGATTTGGAAAGTATTGCCCTTGGCTTATGGCGACTATCGAAGCGCCATAGCCGCCGCCCTCTGTTGATTAACTGTAGCCTGGTCGTCAATATTCCTTTACAGGGTCATCCACACCCTGGTCTTGCCTGGGAGCGGCTGCTCAACGATCATGATC
>JBBRHB010000100.1:0-11241 GCA_038223355.1 Chloroflexales bacterium | reverse complement strand
GCGGAATGAACATATTGACGATATCATCGATGTCTATGCGCTCGGTGCTTTAGAGCCGGGGGAGCAAGACGTCGCGGATGAGCATCTCCGTGGCTGTGCACGCTGCCAAGCCTTGTTGAACGATTCCAAACGTGTTGTGGCCGCACTCGCCTGGACACCCGAGCAGCACGACCCGCCCGCCGAACTCCGCAGCCGACTTATGGCGGGTGCCCAGCAAATTCGCCCGGCAGCATCGGTCTCGGCCACCGAACAACCTACGCGGCCTCAGCCGCCCAAAGCTTGGTGGCGCCAACTCAGTGGACCGGCCCAGGGTGGCCCTCCGCTCCTTGTCCGACGGGTGATTGGTATCGGGGCACTCCTACTGCTGTTAGCGCTTGCCGGTAACACCGTTCGCCTTCTGGATCAAATCCGTCAGGCCCAAACGGCGGCTGCCGCACAACAACAGATTATTGGCGGGCTCCAGGGTCAAGTCCAGCAGACTCAAAAGACGGCTGCCGCACAACAGCAGATTATTGATGCAGTCCGGGCCCCCGGCACACGTGTCGTAGCCTTTTCAGGAACGGGAGCTAATGTCCGAAGCCAACTTTTGATCAACGCTGCAGGCAATCAGGCCTTCCTGCTGACCGATGGGCTACCGCCCTTACCGGCCGACAAAGCCTACGAGCTTTGGCTGATTCAAGGCCAAGATGCGGTCGCCTCCAATGTCTTTCAGGTCGATCAGCAGGGTCGGGCCACTATCCAAGTTCAAGTACCGACGCAACTGAAGGATTATCAAGCAGCGGCGATCACCATAGAAGCGGCGACCGGCAGCCCCGTGCCTACCACCAAACCCTTTCTCATGAGCAACTTCTAGTCTCCGTTCAGGAGCCTGCTGCCCACCGATTCAGCTTGACGTCACACCTAAGCAAGCAGTGTCAGAATCAACGCCTTTTGCACATGCAGGCGATTCTCGGCCTGGTCATAGATCACCGAATGCGGCCCGTCAAGTAGTTCAGCGCTAATCTCTTCGCCCCGATGGGCCGGGAGATCATGCATAATGAGCGTCTGGTTGTTGCCTGTCTTGAGCCACAGAGCTTGATCCACCTGATAGGGTGCGAAGATTGCCCGCCGGGCGGCCGTCTCTGCTTCCTGACCCATCGAGACCCATACATCGGTATATATCGCGTCCGCTCCCGTCACAGCGGCCTGTGGATCAGTGGTTATGAGTATGTTCGAGCCGTGCTGTGCGGCGCACTCCTCTGCACGCTGGACGATTAGGGGATCGGGTGCATAGTCGGCCGGGGTAGCAACGGCGACCGACAAGCCCAGCATCGCTCCTAGGAGCAGCAACGAGTGCGCGACATTATTACCATCGCCGACAAATGCCAGCTTATGGCCCCGCAACTCGCCCCAATGCTCTTGGAGTGTCAGCATATCGGCCAGTGCTTGGCAGGGGTGCTCGCGGTCCGAGAGTGTGTTAATCACCGGCACTGCGCTATAGCGCGCTAATTCTTCTAGCGTGGCATGGGCAAAGGTACGGGCCGCAATAATCTGCACCCAGCGCGATAGATTGTGAGCAACGTCTTTGGCCGGCTCCCGGACCCCCAGCCCAATCGTATCCCCCAACACAACTGTGTGGCCGCCCAGCTGCGTCATCGCCACTTCAAGCGTGGTACGCGTGCGTAGCGAAGGCTTCTCAAAGATCGCCGCCAGCGTCTGGCCCTTGAGGCGCTTCGAGGGTCGTTGATGTTTATGCCATTTACGCTTAAGCTTAGCCGCCAGTGCCAACAACGTTTGTGTTTCTTCGGCGGAAAAATCCGTGACGGACAGATAATCACGATGGTGCATTGACGTCTCCTTAGCCCGGTTAGCGCGGACGTCGCTGCCATAGCCCGCTGCGCGTCTTACGATAGTCGGGCGCGAACACCGGCAGGACGCCACAATACTCCTGGTCGCTCATGCGAGATTGCAAGGCCGGGTCGAGCGCGTCTAGGGGTTGGTTGGTCGTAATGAGCGTTGGCAACTGTGCATTATAGCGATAGTTGAGCACTTGATAGAGCTTTTCTTTGGCCCATGCAGTCGCAGATTCGGCTCCAAAGTCGTCCAGGATTAAAAACGGTGTCGCTCGGACCTCGTAGAAAACCTTATCGTACGACCCGTTGCCTTCGCCGCCGAACGAGGCCCGTAGCGCATCCAGGAGATCCGGCGTCACCATGAAGAGCGTCGGGAGCCCGCGCTCTAGCCGCTCATTGGCTACGGCGGCCGCCAGATGGGTCTTGCCCGTGCCATGCTTGCCAAGGAGCACCAGCCATTTGTGCTGGTTAGGGTCGCGCCCATAACTCTGGACCACACCAAAAGCCTGTGAGAGGTTGTAGCCGCTACGCTGGGCTTCCTCCGGGGCATAAGGCTGTGGATCATAGCTGGCGAAGGTCATGCGCCGGATCAAGTCAAACGAGAGCCCCATTAGGCGGTTAACGACCTCGGAGGTATAGCCCACGACGGCGACCACCCTGCTTAGTTCGGGATCCTCAAGCCTTGACCGCAAGCGACCATCGAAGCTGTCGAGCAACCGCGATGTGGTGATGACTGTTGGCAACTGTGCATCATAGCGGTGAGCCAGGATTTGATACAGCTTTTCTTCGGCCCACGAGCTTGAGGAGTGTGCCCCTACATCGTCAAGCGCGAGGAGCGGCGCATCACGCACCATGGAAAATAGCTCGTCATAGCTCACCTCGCTCTGCGGGCTGAAGGTCGTCCGCAGATGATCGAGGAAATCCGGCACGAAGACCCACAACGCTCCACCCGCATGTTCGAGCACCGTGTTGGTAATAGCGGCTGCTAGATGCGTCTTGCCACTGCCTGAGGGTCCGGTCAACACCAGCCAGCCCTGCGGGAGGTCGGCAAACTCCTTGGCCAGCCGCAGTGCACCCTCCAGCGCAACCTTACTATAGGCACTGGTACCGCGATTGGGCACAAAGCCGGCAAATGACTTGGTCGCCAATGGTCCAAGCCGTGATAGCTCGCGCAGCTTCTCGGCGCGACTTTGTGCGATTTCCTGGCTCTTGCATCCACAGGCTTGCAGCCGACCAAAGTGGGGATCGCCGTATGGCACGTCATAGCGCAAAAAGCCTGTCCCACCACAGCGTGGGCAGGGCGGCGCGACGGGTACGACTACATCATCGCTCGTATGGCGTGCTAACCGTTCGATCAGGTCATTCAGTCCGTCCATCTTGTCACCAATCGCCTGTGCGCCGCTGCTCTACTCACCATTCGGCTCGAAGAGTTCGTACACACTTTCATTCAAGTATTTGCGGAAGTCAGCGTTGCTCGGGCCTGCGGTGTACTCACTACGCCCATCACGCGCCCAACGTTCCAATATCGCTCTGATATAGCGCCACGACCGTTTATTGGCCTGGACCGCCAGCTGAATCGCTTCGGTACACCAAAGCGCCGGATATTGCAGCTCGGCCTCACGTAGCTCAACCGAGAGCATTGGCGTCAGCACACCGATATTTTGCTCGTACAACGCGAAGATCGACGGACGCTCGACGGTCAGGGTTGGTGTCGGCAGCCAGGCAATATCGCCGTCGACGACCCGCGCGGCCCAGACACGATTCCGCTCGGTGTTCGCCAGATACCAATTCCCGACGCGTGGTCCTTCGGGAATCAAGACATGCAACAGCGTCGCCCGGCGGACCGCCGCCTCGACCCCTTCGACGATCACATCCTCGGTTGGACGTAGCGGCGCAATCGCCCGTAAGGAACGAGCCAGCGTCTTGTCGGCCAACAACGTGCCCCATTCAATCATGCGCGGTCGCCGCCGACTGGCTTTAAGCAAGAAAAAGATATGCAGGGATACCTTGAGCTCGGCCGGCTGCGTAATTATCGGCAGTACCTCGGTAAAAAACTCTTGCGGCAGCTTAACCGGATCGTCGGTTGAAAAGCCTGTGAAGGTCATGCACGCCTCATAGCAGGATATGGTAGCACAAGCGCACGCAGCAGGTGGCTAGTAACGTTCGGGCGATTGGTAGGGTGACAGATCGCGAAAGCGCGTCGTTTTCGTATCAAAGAATAAGTTTACAACGCCGACCGGTCCATTACGATGTTTAGCAATATGGATCTCGGCAATACCTTTTTTATCGGTATCTTTATCGTACATCTCCTCACGATAAATAAACATTACCATATCCGCATCTTGCTCTATGCTTCCGCTTTCTCTCAGATCTGACAGCATTGGCACATGTGATGTACGTCCCTCAACAGCACGCGATAGTTGAGATAGTGCCAGCACCGGAATATTTAACTCACGAGCTAGATTTTTCAACGAGCGCGAGATTTCTGATACTTCTTGTACGCGATTATCGTTGCGTTTCAGTCCGCCGCTGAGTAGCTGCAAATAGTCGATGATCAAGACATCCAACCCATGTTCGGCCTGTAAGCGGCGGGTTTTGGAGCGGAGCTCGTTGATCGATACGCCCGGTGTATCATCGATATAGATCGGTGCCGAAGCCAACTGGCCCATCGCGTCCATAACGACTTGCAAATCCTGGTTCGAGATGCGGCCAGTACGCAGACGCTGGGCATCAATGCCGGTAAAGGTCGCCAGCAAGCGTTGTAGCAGCTGATCGCGGCCCATCTCAAGCGAGAAAATGCCGACCGAGGAGTGATTTTGGACCGCCATATTATGCGCGATGCTGAGCGCCAGCGAGCTTTTGCCGACGCCGGGACGCGCCGCCAGGATCATTAAATCCGATTTATGGAGTCCGCCAGTGATTTTGTCGAAGTCCACGAAATGCGTTGGTAGGCCGCCGACTTCATAGCCGCCCTCTTGCAGCTCATTCAGGTATTCAAGGTACTGGTCGATCACCTGGGCCAACGGCACAAAGTCCTGCACCCCACGCCGTTGCGAAACGCCGAAGAGTTCTTGTTCGGCTTGGTCTAGTGTCCGCTCGACGTCATCGGTTTCATCGAAACCCATCGCCGCAATCTTGCCGCCCGCCTGAATCAAGCGACGGAGTACAGCAGTGCGCTCAACGATCCGTCCGTAATATTCGACGTGATATGACGTCGGCACGCCACTCGATAGCTCAACCAGGAACGGGATGTCGCCGACCTCGACCAACCGTTGGTTGCGCCGCAGTTCGTCAGCAACGGTTTGCAAGTCGGGTGGAACCCGCCGGTTATAGCACTGGAGGATCGCCTCGTAGATCCAACGATGCTTCTCCAGGTAAAAATGCTCTGCCGACAGCCAAGCTGCCAGGGCAATAATGGCATCGCGCTCGATTAATAAAGCACCTAGCGTCGCACGCTCAGCTTCAAGATTGGCAGGTAGCTGTTTATCCACAATCGTACTCCGGGCGACGCACCATACGTCCACAGTTTATCAACACAGGGCTGTTAACGGGCGATGTGCCGCGTTTTAATGATAACGCGGCACATCGCTTACGACCACGGTCGTTGTATTAAGTGGTGGTTACATTACGCCGACTGATCCGCCACAGTGTCGTTGCCGGCAGCATAGGTCTTCGCTCCCGTGGTGACCGGCGTAGCGGGAACTGCTGCCTCACTGTCTTCACCTTCGACTACGACGTTAATCCGGGGTTCAAGACCTTTCCCCAAATTCACCACAACCGAGTAAACGCCCGCACGCTTGATTGGATCACCTAGCTCAACACGGCGCCGATCCACATCAGCACCAATCTGCTTGGCTAGTTTTTCGGCCACATCGACGTTGGTGATCGAACCATACAGCCGTTCCATCTCGCCAACCTTGACCACAAAGCGCACCGTCTGGCCATTAATGCGCTGTGCCAATGACTCCATATCGCCACGCGTTTTCAACTCGCGCTTATGCTGCGCCTCGGCCCGCTCCTGGGCCTGCTTGATTAAGCCACGCGTGGCAGCCGTCGCAAAGCCTTTCGGGACCAGGAAGTTACGGGCATAACCATCCGCAACCTCCTTGATCTCGCCGGCCTTGCCCAGCGCAGCCACATCTTGAGTCAACACAATTTTCATACAATCAGTCCTTACAGCTATCTCATGCAATCGATCAAGACGATACAGAAAACGGCATCACGACTTCAAGCGAAGCAGGGATGCCAACATATCGACTGCCATGATAGCACAGGAGCAGGGGCAACGTCAAAGTTGTGACGGTCAGAATCCTGGCGTCTTAGAGTCCACGCTTGCTCGCCTGCGCGCGGCACTGCGGGCAGACATTCGCGCTCGGTTTGACCATCTGCGCCGGGCTCCAGTGCTTGCCACAGAGAGTGATAGACGCGTCTGCCGCCCAATGTAGTTTGCCATCGATGTTGACCGTGGTCGGCAGCTTGGCCGCTGGCGGTCGGCGTTGGCTGACAACTATGGGCTGCCCACCACTGCCAGTCCGGACGACGGCCGTGTCGCGCGCATTGCTCTTTTGGGTACGCCAGCCATCCAACTCAGCCCTGGTAAAGACCCACATATTCCCAACGCGCGTACCAAGGCCTTGTTTTGCGAACTGATAGACCGCCTGCTTGGTCACACCAAGGTAGGCAGCGGCTTCGGCCACAGCCAGCAACTGTTTGCTATCCATGTGATGCTCCCATGTTCATACGGTATGCACGGCAGCCTTATAATCGCTAGTTTAGCTGGTAGTGCTCATCAATCTCACGCTGGTACATATCGGCCCGACCGTCTAGCACCTCGGCGATGGAAACCTGCCGCGCGAGAGCTGACGACTCTAAAATTGCAAAAGCGCACGCCAGATCGCGTAGGCCTTCGTAGCCGCTCGTCTCGGGATCCCGTCCCTGCTCGATGGCTTGGAGCCAATCCCATTGTTGGATGGCATAGGGATCCTGCAGTCCAAGCGGAAAAAAGCTTGCTCGTTCATCGGCTGTCAGTGAACGCTCGAAGAGCGGCTGTAACGGCTGCCGCGACCCATCGTCCAGCATGATCTCGCCACCACTAATGCTGCCTTTGCTCCCCAGTAGGATCGGCGCACCTGGGATTTCTAGCGCCTTGCCGTGCATACCCCACGACCATAACAGCTGGCCTAGGGCTCCCTGCTCGAAGACAACCGACGCAAGGTAGGTATCGTCTACATTCGCAGGTACCTGCGCCCCACGCTGGCCCTGTTCGTCATACAGCACGCGCACCGGCTCGAAGGTCCGCGCCAACGCGCTCACCGCTGCGATCTCGCCGACGACATAGCGCAGCAAGTGCATCTGGTGAACACCAATATCGATGCTGCCGCCGCCGCCGGCTAACAGCTTGTCGTGGCGCCAGGGCGTGCCGGCAACGACCCGGTCAGGCGACCACAGACCACCGAGCGAGCCCATGACGGCCATTTGGACTTGGCCGATCTGGCCACTGCGCACGGCCCACGCCAGTGCGCGCACCCCCGCGCTCTGGCGCACATTCTCAAAGACGCCCAATGTCAGGCCGCGAGTGTGGGCAAGCTCCACTAACTGCCTAGCTGCGCGTACTGAGACGGCAAGCGGCTTCTGGGTTAACAGATGTTTGCCCGACTGGAGCGCGGCGGTGCCGACCTCGTGATGCAGTGCCAGCGTGGTAAAGTCGTTGATGGCATCAACCTGACCACCGGCGATCAGCGCACGATAGTCAGTAGAGACCACAACGTCGTCAACATCCTGAAAATCACTCAGGTAGGTGTGCGGAGCTGCCAGCGGATCGCCGGTCGCCGGATCAAGGACGGGCGGGCGGGGCGTAGGCCCGGCACCCCGCTGCAGAAACATATGGGCATCCTCTGCCCGCCGCGCACAAAGCGCGGTAATGCGAAAGGTATCGATACCAAGCTCGCGCAGCCGTTTGTAGCCCTGGAGATGGGCATTGAGAATGCGTCCACAACCTACTATCCCGATGCGAATCATTACCTGCTCCTTCTTCTGTCCCAAACATGCTGGTGGAAGGCACCTAAGATGCTACGCGCGAATAGAAGCCGGGTCAAGTTGATGACCTCGCTTGAGCCATGCAGTACTGTTTAAAACAGGACCATGGACGGATGGTCATACAGCTAGATTCGGGGTATAAAGGTGATAGACACCTGAGATTTGCATGACTTTTGGATGTGTGTTATAGTCGTTGTCGGGCATCCTAGTAGATGTCTTTCATGTAGATAGCCCCGTGTCCATCTGCACGCCGTCGGTAGACCTCGTGTTCTATCAGGTCTCTATAGCTCTCGAGAGCCGGGTTGCTCCCAGGGCCAGGGGAACATTCATGTCGGACCGTTCTAGTCCATTCCATCGCACGTCTGTTGCAGCTACACCCCCCAGCAATCGTTTAGCGAGCAACAACAGTGCGCGCCGTTCTCGTCTACAATGGCTGATCGGCCTGACTGTACCGGCTGCCTTCCTCGCGGCCCAGCTTCTGCCGGTACACCCAACTACAAAGCAGGCCGGCTTCGCGGTTGCACCCGCGCTTGCACTGATGTCAGCGGTAGGAACCGCTGCAGGCGACGCCGGTTTAGCGGATGCGGCGCTCAACGAACTGAGTGCTGATACAATCACCGGCGGGACCGCATGGGGTGCCCCACGCACGGCGATTCGCCAAGTCTATGTGGCTGCTGATAGAGCCCGTCTCCGCAGTGGACCTGGTACGACATATAGCATCCGGGCTAAGCTCGGTGCCACACAAATCGTTACCCTACTTGGTCAGGCGAGCGATTGGTATAAGGTTCGTACACCGGCTGGCCGGGAAGGCTGGATGTTGGGGGACCTGCTCCGGCTGACAGCGGCTGCTACGGAGGGCTTACGCACCATTGAGGCCCCGACCACACCGACTTCAAAACCTGGCCACCTCCCCACAACCAAAAACAACCCGGTCGTTGATCAGGTCGCCACGGTCAATACCGTGTCGGAGTTCAGCACAAGCTTCGGCAGAACCGCTGCTCGCATTGCCTTGAGCAAGGTTGGTCACCCTTACGTCTGGGGTGCTGCCGGTCCCCGCTCCTTTGACTGCTCGGGGCTGCTGGTGTATGCCTATCGCCAGATCGGTATCGCTCTACCTCACAGCTCCTCGGCCATGTTCAGCTCGGCGTATGGTCATGTTATCCGCAGCTCGCATAGCCTGCAGGCCGGCGATATACTCTTCTTCCGCAACACCGCCGGCTGGGGTATTACGCACGTCGCCATGTATGCGGGTCACGGCATGATGGTCACTGCCAACTCACCACGTAGCGGCGTACAGTACCAAAGCTTGTACAGCAGCTACTGGCAGCGACACTGGGCTGGAGCAGTTCGGCCCTACCAGCGCTAGATGACACCAACAAGCATTCGTTACGGGGCAGGCGATAGAACCAGCCCCGTTTCATTTATCTGCTGTTTGCGTATCGCCTGTGTTTCTCACGCATCCCTGCCTCAGCGTCGTTCTCATACCACTCCGCAACAAGATGGAGCCCTGCCTTTTCCATTACTCGAGCCGAACCATGATTGCTGGCAGCACATTCACCGAAAATCTGGTGTGCGCCAAGCGACTCAAACATAAAGGTGACGGCGCACTGAAGCACCTCCGTCATATAGCCTTGTCCCCACACAGACGGTAAGAGAGCATAGCCAAAATCATAATCTCCCTTCGTCGAATCAGCAGCACGGCCCCAGCCAATCCAGCCAATAGCAGTTCCGAGATGCTGAGTCGCGATCACGAGATTATAGGCACGCTGCGGTACTCGTTGGTTATGGTCGATGACGTTCTGCACCCAGCGGCGCGCCTCTTTCTCGCTCGCTAGCCGGAGCCACGTTTGGTAGCGGGTCACCTCCGGATGCTGACTAAGTGCGTATATTAGCGACCAGTCGGCAACGACGAAATCACGAAGAACAAGACGTGGCGTATTGATCTGAAATTCGCTTGTAGACACGCAACGCTCCGAGTGTTAGGCTGCTGGGGCGATGGAAGCCCTACGGAGAAACAGCATATCACGTCTAAGGAGCCTGCTGTGAGTTACCGAACTGAACCGGTCACTATGTGGTTTGATCGACGGCTTGTCATGCGAAAGTCGCCCATTCAAGGGACGGGCCTCTTTGCAACCGAAGATATTCGCGCGGGTGAGTATCTTATGTGGATCTCCGGTGGTATCGTATTCACGACAGAAGACTGGCAAACGGGCCGGGTACAACTCGATGGCGAGATGTATAACGAGGAAAAGCTTGATGACGATCTGTTTCTCGCAACACCGAAAGCACTCCACTATTACATCAACCACTCATGCGATCCCAATGTGGTCAATTATCGGGCATGGCACGATATCCAGGTGGGCGAGGAGATTACGACGGAATACGGATTACCTGGCGAGCTCTCGCTTGAAAGGTGTCAATGTGGATCATCTGGCTGCAGAGGTCATGTCACGAAGACCGATTGGCAACTTCCGGAGTTCCAGCAGCGCTACCGTGGGCAATTCCCTTTGCGCATTGAGCGGCTGATTCAGCAGATGACCAGGCCTGAAGGTACGTGACACTGCTGATAGATGTCAGCGCATACAAGCTACATGCTCATAATCAATGAACGAGTTTTCCATCCTGAAGCTCGTGCACGACATCGGCGGCCTCGACAACTACCGGGTCATGGGTCACCACTAACAGCGTAATACGCTGCTCGTCCACCAGCCGCCGCATTAGCGCGATGATCTCTCGTCCCGTATTCGAGTCGAGCTGGCCCGTCGGCTCGTCGGCCAGGATGATCTGGGGCCGGTTCACGAGGGCTCGTGCCAGTGCCACCCGCTGCTGCTCGCCGCCTGACAGTTCGTATGGTCGGTGCTGCGCCCGCTTGGTCAAGCCGACCGCCTCAAGTGCCGCTGCTGACCGCGCTTCCCGCGTGACCCGCTCCGCCTTGACGATCCGCAGCGGCACCTCGATATTCTCGCGCGCCGACAGCAGTGGCAAGAGGCCGAACGCTTGGAAGACGAAGCCCATCTTTTCCCGTCGTAGCGCCACCCGCTCCCGCTCGCTCAACCCCGATGTCTGCCGCCCATCGATCCAGATCTCCCCACTGGTCGGTTCGTCCAAGCCAGCTATGAGATTAAGCAGCGTCGTCTTGCCAGAGCCGGAACGACCGCGGATGACGACCATCTGGCCCGCTGGAATGTTGACCGTCACGCCATCAACGGCATGGATCGTCTCGCCCCCAAGCTGAAATTCGCGCCGCAGGTCGCGCGTTACAATCAATGATTGGTCCATTGGCTACCGCCGTTCCGGGGCACGCCACCGCGTGTCATCCTCATTGATGGCTGTTACGTCAGGCACGGGTATTACGTCAACGGTTGATGGTGCT